>NZ_JBFANF010000013.1:0-219021 GCF_040674675.1 Dactylosporangium sp. NPDC049742
ATGTTCAACGAGGGCCAGTTCGCCGCCCAGTACCCGGCCCAGGTCCGGGCGCAGGTCGACGCCGGCATGTGGGTCGGCAACCACAGCTACACCCACCCGCACCTGACCCAGCAGAGCCAGGCCCAGATCGACTCGGAGGTGTCCCGCACCCAGCAGGCCATCGCCAACGCCGGCGGCGGCACCCCGAAGCTCTTCCGGCCGCCGTACGGCGAGACCAACGCCACCGTGCAGTCGGTCCTGTCGCGCTACGGCCTGACCCAGATCATCTGGGACGTCGACTCGCAGGACTGGAACAACGCCAGCGTCGACGCGATCGTGCAGGCCGCCGGGCGGCTCACCAACGGCCAGATCATCCTCATGCACGACTGGCCGGCCAACACGGTCGCCGCCATTCCGCGCATCGCGCAGGGCCTGGCGTCGCGCAACCTGTGCGCGGGCATGATCTCCCCGCAGACCGGCCGGGCGGTCGCCCCGGACGGCGGGACCAACCCGACCACCCCGCCGCCGACCACCCCGGGCGGCGGCACCTCGCAGCCGCCGAGCTCTCCCCCGCCGGCGGGCGGCGCCTGCTCCGCGACCTACGCGGTCACCAGCTCGTGGCAGGGCGGGTTCCAGGCCTCGGTCACGGTGCGCGCCGGGAATGCCGCCATCTCACGGTGGACGGTCAAGTGGACGTTCGCCAACGGCCAGACGATCACACAGCTGTGGAACGGCACGCTGAGCACGTCCGGCTCGGCGATCACCGTGACGAACGTGTCGTACAACGGCACCGTCCCGGCCAACGGCACGACCTCGTTCGGCTTCACCGGCACCTGGAACGGCGCGAACGCCGTACCCACGCTGACCTGCACCGTATAGACGCGACTACCGGGCGGGCGCCGCACCTCGAGGCGCCCGCCTCGGCAGTGGGCCGGGTCTCAGGTCGGTCCAGTTCACCTTGACGATGTGGGCAGTCCGACGGCGATGAGGTGCTGGGGATCTGGAACGATCTTCGCGTGGCCCCTGACATCCGCCGTGCGCCCAGTCTGGACGAGGTTCGGCGCTACCACCTGGACCGCCTCAACCAAGCGTTGCGCCGGCCGAGCATGTGGGGTCGGGAGCTGTCCATCGGCTTGCTCATGGACGACGTCGCCTTTGTCGACGGTACAGGCGAGCTGTGGAAGCAGGAACAGGATGACCTTCGGGTCCGGGGTGCGTTCAACGCCCTTGGTGTGCACGGGGCGTTCACGGCGATCCTGCCCAGCTACCGGGACGACGGTGCGGCGGTGGCCTCGGTCTACGCCGACATAGCGTGGCGACTCGGCTGGCTGACCGTGGATCGAACCCTGCCCGACGACGAACACCAGCAGCTGAGCGCTGAGACTGATCGATGGAGTGGCCGGGACCGGCGACTCGATGAGATCGTCGCCGAACTCGGGCCACCGTCCGTCCTGTTCGGCGGCAGCAACCCGCGTTACGCCAAGACCCTCGCCTACGCCGCCGCGTCCGGCGCCGGAGGCTTGGTCTGCCTGCACTTCGCAAGCACCTACGACTGGAACGCGCCTCAGCCGCAGCCCGAGGCGCAGCCCGTCCTCGTGGCGGCCCGGTATGGCACCGGCGCCTTCGCAGACACGTTCACCTTCACCCCTGCGGGTTCCGCCTACCGCCACGACCGCGAGGTTTAGCAAGCTCCAAGCACCGGCAGCGTAGGCCGCGTCCGCGTGCAGGTCTATCTGGTCCAGTCTCGGGTCAGCACCGACCGGGGCAGGTAGCCGGACTCGATGTCGATGTCCCAGCCGGTGTCGTCGGCGGCCAGGCAGGCCAGCGACAGCGGGCCGACCGGCACCAGGCTCGCCGGACCGGGGTCGGCTGCCTGCGCGGCGGCCCGGTGGCGGTGCAGCAGCTCGGCCAGGTCGCGGTGGAACCCGTCCCGGTCGCGGGCGAGCAGGGACCGCAGCGCGGTCAGCTCGGCGACGAGCACCGCGTCGGCGTCCGGTGCGCCGTGCAACGCACGGTCGAGGACTGCGGCGCCTTCCGCCGGGCGCATGAACTGGTCGTGAAACATCGCCTCGGCCTGCGCCAGGTGCAGCCGCCGGTTCGGCGGGTCGCCGCTGCCTGCGTCCGGCAGCACCCGGCGCGCCTCGGTCAGCGGCACGAACGTGGACGGCCGGCAGATCCATGCCAGCTTCCACGCGGTCAGCCAGTCCATCAGCGCCGGCGGCGGGACCGGCTCCTGATCCGGGCCGTAACTGACGCCGGTGCCGGTGTACGGAACCGTCACCGCCAGCCGTTCACCGGACGGGCGGGCCGCCACCATGACGGCACCGGTCGCCGTCTCACCCGCGGACCGCAACGCCAGCCGGACGTCGAGGTCGGACAGGTCGGGGTCGTCCACGCTGCGGGCGCCGACGTAGTCGAGCAGCACGCCGGTGATGATCGACCAGCCGATGCCGCTGGGCCCGCCCTCCTGCTCGGCGTCGACCAGCGCCGCCACCCGCCGCGGGAAGTCGTCGGTCGCCGCGACGATCCGCTCATCGACGACCGTGTGCCGGTCGATCCGCATCGCCATCGCAACAGTATGGCCGTGAACGTTTCCCGGTGGCGGACCGCGTCGCCGCTGCTGAACGCCGTCCGGATGCACGATCCGGTCCCGGCGGCGTGCGCGGGCGGCGGCATCGGGGCAGCATTCGAAGCGCATCGACAACCATCGAGGAGGAGCGCCCATGCGATCAGCGCGGATGTGGTCCCGTACGACGATCGTCACGGCCGCCACGGTCATCGTCGGGTCGACCGGGGTGCTCGCGACGGCGCTGGCCGCGCACGCCGCCGCCGGATGCCGGGTCAAATACACGGTGACGAGTCAATGGCAGGGCGGCTTCGGCGCGAGCGTGGACGTCACCAACCTCGGTGATCCCGTCACCAGCTGGCGGCTGACCTGGTCGTTCACCGCCGGGCAGACCGTCACGCAGCTGTGGAACGGCACCGTGAGCCAGTCGGGGTCCACGGTGACGGTCACCAACGCCGCGTGGAACGCCGCCCTCGGCACCGGCGCCACCACGAACTTCGGCTTCGGCGGCACCTGGAACAACGCGTCCAACCCGGTGCCGGGGACCTTCGCGCTCAACGGTGTCGCCTGTACCGGAAGCACGTCACAGACGGCATCACCGACCGCCTCCGGCAGTGCCCCGTCGGGAACCGTACTGGACCAGGTCAGCACCGTGGGCCGGGTCCGAGCGGCCGGGACCGCCGCGCAGTTCACCTGGCCCGGCACATACTTCGAGGGCCGGTTCCGCGGCACCGGCGTCGGCCTGGCGCTCAACGACGCCGACAACGACTACGTCGTGCAGGTCGACGGCACCACCGTGGCGAACCTGGTGACGCCGGGCCGGACCACGTACTGGGTGCGCGGCCTGCCGGGCGGCGAGCACACCGTGCGGCTGGCGAAGCGGACCGAGAGCCCGTGGGCCGCGGGCGAGTTCGGTGGCCTGGTCGCCGACACCGGCGGCGCGATCCTGGCGAAGGCCGGCAAGCGCAGCCGGCAGATCGAGTTCATCGGCGACTCGTGGACCGCCGGCTACGGCAACATGTCGACGACCCGCGACTGCGCCGGCAACGGCGGCGTGACCCGCAACTCCAACGCCGACACGTCGTTCGGCGCGCTGACCGCGAAGGGTCTCAACGCCGACTACCAGATCATCGCCTGGTCCGGTATGGGCATGGTCCGCAACTACGGCGGCCAGAACACCGCGTACAACTTCCCGGCGAGCTACTACGACAAGGACCTGCAGGCGCTGTACAACAGCGGCGTGTGGCCGGTGCCGAGCACGTGGCGGCCGCAGGTCGTGGTGGTCGGCCTGGGCATCAACGACTTCTCCACGGCACTGACCTCCGGCGAGAAGTGGTCGACGACCGGTGCGCTCGCCGCCGACTACCGCGCGGCGTACCAGACGTTCATCGACAGGCTGCGCACCCGGTACGGCACGAGCACCCACATCGTGCTCACGTACCCGGACCTGACGTACATGACGACGGCCTTCGCCGACTCGATCCAGCAGATCGTGCAGGCCCGCAACAGCGCCGGCGACGCCCGGGTCTCAGCGCTGTACTACGACAACACCGCCCTGGGCCTGGACCTGCTGGGCTGCGACTGGCACCCGTCCCGGCACGACCACCAGGTCCTCGCCACCGCCCTGTCCCAGCACCTGTCGACCCTCCCCCTGGCCTGGTGACCGACCACTGATAGGGACGTGTGGCAAGGACCGTGTCCGGGGCGCGCGATCGCCTGCTCCAGCCGCAGCGCGTGCCGCCGCAGCTCGACCTGGGGCCGGCCGCCGGGCTCGGCTATGCCTGCGCCGGGGACCACGGCCAGGCGTTGACGAACTGCACGACGGCGCTGGGCCTCTTCGAACGGCTGGGTGACCGGCACGGTCAGGCGGCCACGCTGCACACCATCGGCTACACCCAGCACCGCATCGGCGATCACGGCACCGCCATCGGCTTCTTCACCCGGGCGTTGCAGCTGTGCCGGGAGGTCGGTGACCGGCACGGCGAGGCCGAGACGCTGACCAACCTCGGCGACGCGTGCCAGGCCGCCGCCGACGGTACCGCCGCCACCGAGCACTGGAAGGCGGCCGAGGCGATCCTGGTCGACCTCGGCCACCCCGACCTGGACGGCCTCCGGGCCAAGCTCGCCGCGGCCGGGTCATCGTCGTGACGGCGGTGTGATCACAGGCTGGTGATCAGGCCGCCGTCGATGACGACGTCGGTGCCGGTCACGTTGCCGGCCCGGTCGCTGGCCAGCAGCAGGACCAGGTCGGCGACCTCGTCCGGCCGGGTGAACCGGCCGGTCACCGAGCCGCCGGCGGCCTGTTGCGCCACCGCGTCCGGGTCGAGGCCGGTGGCGCGGGCCACGGTCGCCGCGACGCCGCCGTCCCCGAGCCACAGCGGCGTGCTGACCGGGCCCGGGCTGACGGTGTTCACCCGGATGCCGTGCGGGCCGACCTCCTTCGACAGTGCCTTGGAGAAGCTCAGCAGCGCCGCCTTGGCTGCGCTGTAGTCGATGACCAGCGGGTCGGGCAGCCACGAGTTCACCGAGGCGACGGTCACGATGGTGCCGGTGCCCCGGTCGAGCAGCAGCGGCAGGGCCGCGCGGGTGGTGCGGACCGCGGCCAGGAAGTTGATCGTCAGGGTCGAGGTCCAGTCGTCGTCGGTGACGGACAGGAACCCGCCGGTGCGCGGCTGGACCGCACCGACGTTGTTGACCAGGATGTCCAGGCCGCCGAACGCGGACGCCGCCGCCTGGATCAGCTCGGCCGGCCCGTCCGGCGTGGCCAGGTCCACCGTCACCGGATGCACCAGGCCGCCCGTGGCGAGCTCGGCCAACTCGGCGGTGATGTGGCGGGCGCCCGCCGCTACGCGGGCGCCCTCGCCGGCCAGGGCCTGCGTGATGGCCAGCCCGATGCCCTTGCCGGCTCCGGTGACGACCGCGGCCTTGCCGTTGAGGTGAAGGTCCATGACGAGTCCTCTCGTGGGCGGCCGGGCACCGGCGCGGTGTCCTCGCGCCGGTGCCCGGGCCGGTGGTGCCCGGTGTTCAGGCCAGGAAGGTCAGCGGGCGCCGCGGGCGCTCACAGCGACTGGCCCTTGAGCCAGGCCAGGCTGGCGTCGGCGACGTCGCGCCAGCCACTGTCGATCGTCAGCGAGTGCGCCCGGTCCGGGAACTCGAGGATGTCGGTCACCGCGCTGGAGTGCCGGTACTGCTTGAGGGTGGCGCGGGTGACGGCTTCGGGCACGGTGTGGTCCCGCCCTCCCATGATCAGCAGCAGCGGGCCGCGGGACTCGTTGGCCGTGTTCACCTTGGCCGGTGAGTGCGGGTCGAAGTTGGCCGCGGCCGCCTCGAAGAGCGGCTTGCCCGGTGCCGGAATCGTCCACCGCTCGTACAGCTCGTCGGACTCGGCCTCGGGGACGGCGTTGCCGAACGCGAACCGGAACTGCTCGGCGGTCAGCGAGACGGCCCGGTGCCGGTTGCCGGGGTTCTTGAACACCGGCAACGTGGCGCGCAACGCCGACAGCGGCACCGGCAGCACGCCCTTGATCTGCGCCGCGTCGATCGCGATCGCGGCGGCCGCCTGGTCCCGGCCGAGCAGCTTCTGGGCGATCATGCCGCCGAAGGAGTGTCCGATCAGGATCGGCCTGGTGTCGAGCCCGTCGATGATCTTCGCGTAGTGCTCGACGACGTCGTCGATGCCGTGGTCAGCGACGCCGTCCGGGTTGGCCCGGGTCGCCTCGACCGTGTCCGCGTCGCCGGGCCAGCCCGGCGCGCTCGGCTCGTAGCCCGCGCCGCGGAACAGGTCGATCCACGGCGCCCAGGAGGCGGCGTGCAGCCACAGCCCGTGGATGAAGATGACTGGTGTCGGGGTACTCATGCTGGACTCCTCAGATCTGCTGGGGTGGCGGGCCGACGGCCCGCGGGCTGAACGCTTCGGCGGACGCGATGAGCGCGCCGAGGTCGAACGACGCCGACGCGTCGTCCACGTGCGCGACGGGCGTGCCGTCCGCGCGGAACCACTCGTCGATGCCGGCCGGGGCGTACCCGACCGCCGTCCGGGACCGCCGCTCGGTCATGATGGGCACTCCGTGACTCAGCCGGTTGCCGTGGGGGCCGCGGCCGCCGGCGACACCCGCGGCGGCCAGGGCGGTGCTCACGGTCTTCCCTTTCAACGTAGCGTGCGGGCGGCCGTGAGGATCACGTCCGCGACGGCGGTCGGCTGGGACACCATCACGGCGTGCGAACCGGCCGTCTCGGCGATGTGCGATCCGGCGCGTTGCGCCATGAACCGCTGCGCGACTTCCGGCTGCCCGCCGCGCGCCAGGCAGACACCACGGCCCAGGAGCCCCTACCCGCCGGATGACGCCGGCCGCCTGGTCTGCCTGGCGGGTTCGGCAGGACATTGTCCGCCCGCCCCAGTAGGGTCACCGTTCGTGCGGAACCTCGCGGCCAGCGCACCACGACGGCCGGTCGCCACGGTGCCGGGATGCTGAAGCCGCGTCGCAGTGTCGCCAGCTTGACGAGTCATCCGACCGCCCTCTGGTCGCTGCTGGTCGCTCGCGGGGTGAACGAACTGGGTGCGTTCACCCTGCCGTTCCTCACCGTCATACTGGTGCGATCTCTGCACGTGTCGCCGTCGGCGGCCGGTGCGATCGTCGCCGTCTTCGGCGTCGCCACGATCCCGTCCCGGATCCTCGGCGGCTATCTGGCCGACGCCATCGGCTACCGGGCCACCATCGTCTGCGGGCTCCTCGGCACGGCCGTGGCACAGGTGGGCGTCGCGTTCGCCCGTACCCCGGTGATCGCCGTGCTGGCGGCGCTGCTGCTGGGGTTGTCCTTCGAAATCTACGAGCCGCCCTCGCAGGCCCTGATCACGCTGGTGACCGAAGACGATCAGCGGGCCCGGGCATACGGGCTGCAGTCGGTGGTAATGGGCGTGGCGGCGACGGTCGCCGGCGTCCTGGCGGCCACCGTCGGCCGAATCGAGCTGCGCTGGCTGTTCCTGATCGACGCCACGACCTGCGTGCTGGCGGCCCTCATCATCGGCATCGGGCTGCGCTCGGTCCCGCGGGCCGCTGCCGACGACCCGTCGCCCGAGCCGGCCTCGGCCGCGCGGTCGCCCTGGCGAGACCCGGCGCTGCTGGCCTTACTCGCCGCCGGCACCGTCTTCGCGTGCCTGTTCTTCCAGGTCAACATCGCCCTGCCGCTGACCCTCGCCGGTCGCGGCCTGGACCCGAGCGATGTCGGGCTGCTGATGGTGGTGTCGACGATGGTGACCGCCGGCGGTCAACTGATCCTCGCCCGGCGGGGCGGTCGACCGGACCCCTTCCGGGCGATCGCCCGCGGATACCTCGTCCTGGCCGCCGGTTACCTCGCCATCGGCCTGTCCCGGTCGTTGTGGCAGTTCCTCGGCGCCGCGGCCGTCATCGGCGTCGCGAACCTGGTCCTGATCGGCCAGACCTATGCGCTGGTCGGCGGCATCGCACCCCGGCGCGCGATCGGCCGCTACATGTCGGTGTACGGACTCAGCTGGGGCGCCGCCGCCACGATCGCGCCACTCGGCGGCACCCTCGCGCTCCAGCACTGGGGAATGACGACCACCTGGCTGAGCATCACGGCCGCGTGCGTGACGCTCGCCCTGGCGCAACCGGCGATCGCCCGCGTCGTCCGCCCTCGACTCCCCGCGCCGGACCACAAGGACACGTCGGCCGGCAGCCCGGTCACGTCGACATCCGCAGAGCGTCCGTCGGGGGCGGGACATGGACGGCCATGAGCAGGCTGCGTACGGCGTCGGGATCGCCGGTGATGGTGGAGCCGGCGGCTTCCAGCCCGCGCAGGTGGTCGTCGCCGAAGGTGGCGAGCAGCGCGTCAGTCGTGGTGCTCAGGACGGCGTCCGGCTCCGGTGACGGCAGGTGGGAGACCTCGGCCGGCCCAGCCGGTAGCGCGGCGTGAAGCAGTACAGGGCGAGCATGAACGGCAGGAAGCCGAGCGCCAGATAGGTCCGCCGGCGCTCGCGGACGTGCTGCGGGGTCACCGTGCCGACCCTGCCGGACGCGCGGACGCGTGCCGAACGATTCGAACCGGGTTGAATCCAGGTAGGTTGAGGCCGTGATCCGGCTGACGTTCGGCGTCGAGACGTTGAGCCGGACCCGGCTGTCGGTGTCGCCGGCGATGGAGGCGATGCAGTGGCTGCGGCTGGCGGCCACGGGCCGGTCGCACCCGGCGTTCGGCGCGCCCGGCCCCGCCGCCCGCGATGTGCTCGGGCACCCCGACGTGGCGCTGCGCGCGGTCCTGCTCACCGACCTGGACGTGGCCCGCTCCACCGCCGAGCTCGCCACCCGCCACGCGCTGGCCGCCAGCACGGTCTCGTACCACCTGCGGGCCCTGCACCGCGCCGCGCTCGTCACCAGGCACCGCGACGGCCGGCACGTGCTGTACCGGCGAACCGAACGCGCGGCGCGCCTGCTGGAACTTCCGCCCGACGGGAACGACCCTCGCGCGGATCGCGTCTGATCGCCCATGAGGAACGTTTCGGTGACGCTGGCGTGGCTGACACATCCCGTGTCCGCCGTCGCGGTGCTCGTGCTGCTGGTGAACGACCACCTCCTCAAGGCGGCCGCGCCGGGCGTGGTGACCGGCAAGCTCAGCGACGTCGCCGGTCTGGTCTTCGCCCCGGCACTGGTCGCGGCTCTGTGCTGCCTGCTGGTCCCCCGCCTTCCGGCGCGATGGGCGGCGGCCGGTTCGACGGTACTGGTGGGCGCGGCCTTCGCCGTGGTCAAGGCGGTGCCCGGCGGTGCCGATGTCGCGTCGGCGGCGTGGAGCGTGATCCGCCCGTCGACGATCCTCGCCGACCCCACCGACCTGCTCGCGCTGCCCGCGCTCGGGATTGCCTGGTGGGTCCGGGGCCGGACGCAGACGCCGTTGGTGTCCGCGCCGGTCGCGCGCGGTGTCCGTGCCGCCGTGGTGCTGCCGTTCGCGGTGCTGGGTGTCGCCGCGACGAGCGCGCCGGACTACCCGGCGGTGGACCGGGTCGTGGTCGTCGACGGGCAGGTGCGGGCGATGCTGTACAACGCCTTCCACGGCCTTCCCGACGGCGACGGTGACCTCCACGACGCCGCGGCGACCGTCGACGGCGCGACCTGGACCGCCCTCAAGGCGCCCATCACGCCGGACCTCCCGCCACGCGCCACGAACGCGTGCGTGCCGGACCGGCCGGACGTGTGCTACAGGGTCGTGCCCGGCCGGCTCGCCGTCGAGGAGAGCACCGACGCCGGGCGGACCTGGCGGATGTCGTGGCAGGTGACGGAGGGGCGGCGCACGTTCCTCGCCCGGAGCGACAGCGACCTGCGCTCACCCCGCGAACACCTCAGCGCCGCGGAGGTCGCGATCCTGCCCGTCGCCGGCGGCTACCGCGTGTTCGTCGCCAACCGGCGCGACGGCGTCGCGGTCCGGCAGCCGGACGGGGCATGGCAGCGCATCGGCCTGTCGTACGCCGGCAAGACCTGGCCGCCGGCGCCGCTCACCGCTCCCGGCAAACACATCTGGGCCGAGTACGCTCTCGCCGTGGCGATCGGGGCCGCGCTGTACGTCCTGGGCCTGCTGCCGGCCCTGTCCCGGCGGCGGGTGCTGGCCGGCTTCGCGGCGGGCACGACCGTCCTCGGCGCGATCGTCGTCGCGCTCGCCCAGCTGGTGGACTCGTTCCTGGGTATCGCGTTCACCCTCGTCGGCATGGGCGTCGGCGGCGCCGGCCTCGTGTGGTGGATCTCCACCGTCGTCGGCGACCCACGACCGCGGCCGTGGCTGTGGCCCACGCAGGCGGCGCTGGCGGCAGCCGCCACCGCGGGCGTCATCGCGACGTTCTACGGCTGGTCGGCGGGCCACCCCGACGCATACTCCACGGCGGCCGGCATCGCCGGCGCGGTGACCGGCGCCGCCGTGGCAGGCACCGTCGTCCTCGTCCTGTTCGGCCGTGGCCCGGCGGCCCGGCCCGAGCCCGAGCCCGAGTACGAGTGGACCATCAACGGCGGCTGACGTCAGCGCACGGGCCGCGGCCGGCGGTTTCGCCCATCGCGTCCGCGTGAATAGTCAGCTTCGCCCGTGAACAGGAGCTAAGTACGCTTTTAGGTGGATCGGATCGTGCGCGGAGGTGTCAGATGCAGAACGGCGGGATGCTGCGTGGCCGCGATCCACCCGGTCAGATCGAAGTACTGTACGAAAGCGAGCACACGCGGGTCACTCGGCTGTCCGTCGCCGGGCGCACGGTCATCCGTAAGGAATTGTCGGGACCGGACGCGCACCGGCGGGTGCGGCACGAGGTGGCGATCCTGGGGCGGCTGCGCGGCGTGGCGGGTGTCCCGCAGTTGGTGGAGGCACCTCGGTGCCCGGGGTCGATCGTGGTGGAGGATGTCGCCGGCACCAGCCTGGCCGGGTCGGCGAAGCCGCTGGCGGCGGATGGCCTGATCAGGCTCGCGGTGAAGCTGGCCCGGACGGTGGCGGGGATGCACCGCCGGGGCGTGATGCACCGCGACATCACGCCGGCGAACATCGTGGTGTCCGGCGACGGCGCCCCCTGCCTGGTGGACTTCGCGCTGGCGACGTCGATCGCCCAGCTGCGCCCCGGGTTCACGCACCACACCGAGATCGCGGGGACGTTGGCGTATCTGGCGCCGGAGCAGACCGGGCGTACCGGACGCCCTGTGGATCAGCGGGCCGATCTGTACGCATTGGGCGCGACACTGTATGAACTGGCGACGGGCACGCCGCCGTTCGGCTGGGGCGACCCGCTCCGGCTCACCCACGATCATCTGGCCCGGGTGCCGGTGCCGCCGGCACAGGTGAACCGGACCGTCCCGGCGCCGCTGTCCGAGATCATCATGCATCTGCTGGCGAAGGAGCCGGACAAGCGGTACCAGACCGCGGAGGGCGTGCTCTACGACCTGGAGCGGCTACGGGACGCCGGCCCGCGCGCGGCGACGATACGGGTCGGCGAGCGCGACGTTCCGCCGCGGCTGTTGCCGCCGTCACGGCTGGTGTGGCGCGATGCGGAAGTGGCGATGCTGACGGCGGCGTTCGAGGAGGCGCTGTCGGGCCGGTGTCATGGTGTGCTGATCAGCGGGGCGCCAGGGGTGGGAAAGACGGTGCTGGTCGACGAACTGCGGCCGGTGGTGACCGGCCGGGACGGCTGGTTCGTGGCGGGCAAGTTCGACCAGTACCGGCGGGACCTGGAATTCGACGCCGTGTACCAGGGGTTGAGGGCGGTGGGCCGGCTGTTGCTGGCCGAGTCGGAGGACGAGCTGGCCGAGGTCCGCGAGCGGATCCTGGCGGCGGCCGGCGCGAACGCGGGCCTGCTGACCGCGGTGGTGCCGGAGTTCGCGGCAATGCTGCGGGTGCCGCCCGATCCGGGGGATCCGCTGACCGCGCAGGCGCGGGCACAGCGGGTGGCGTTCGACGTGTTGCGCGCGGTCGCCTCACGGAAACGGCCCGTGGTGATGTTCGTCGACGACCTGCAGTGGGCGGGGCGGACGGCGTTGGGCTTCGTGGACCTGGTGCTGAGCGCGGAGCCGGTCGACGGCCTGCTGCTGGTGGCCGCCTACCGCGAAGGCGACGTGGACGCGATGCATCCGTTGGCGGCCGCGCGGACCCGGTGGTGTGACCGGCCGGAGGTGCGGGACCTGCGGCTGGCCAACCTGCCGGTCGCCGGCACGATCGCCATGGTGGCGGAGATGCTCCACGTGGACAGGGCCGCGGCGGCAAGCCTGGGCGAAGCGATCAGTCCGCACACGTCCGGTAATCCGTACGAGACGGTCGAGGTGCTCAACACGCTGCGCCGTGACGGTGTGCTGGCGGCGGGGGCCACGTGGCGGTGGGATGTGGCGCATGTGCGCGCTCACCTGAGCCGGCCGGACGCTGCGGGATTGCCGGCGGCGCGGGTCGATGCCATGCCGGCGCAGACGCGGCTGATGGTGGAGGCGATGGCGTGCCTCGGTGGGCGAGCCGAGCTGGGCGTGCTGCAGACCGCCGTCGGCGAGCCGGCGGAGGTGGTGGAACAGCGACTCGCGCCCGCCCTCGACGAGGGGGTGCTGGTGCTGGAGCCCGGGGTGCGGGAGGCGGTGCTGTTTCACCACGACCGGATCCGTGAGGCGGTCCTCCGCGGGGTGGAACCGCGCCGGCGGCGCGGCCTGCAGTTGGCGATGGCGCGGCGGCTGGCGGCGGAGGCGGAGTTGTTCGCGGTCGCGGCGGAACAGTACCTGCCGGTGGTCGACGCGGTCGACGACCCCGCGGAACGGCGCCGAGCGGTGGAGCTGTTCCGGCGGGCCGCCGAACAGTCGACGATGATCGGGGAATACTCGCTGGTGAACGCGCTGCTGACGGCCGCGCTGCGGCTGATCGGCCCGGACGAGACCGCCACGCTCGTCGAGGTGCACACCGGCCGGCACGCCGCCCTGTACGGCCTGGGGCTCCTGGACGAGGCGGACGAGGAGTTCCGCACGATCGAAGGGCTGTGCCCCACCGCCTTGGAATGCGCGCCCGCCATGGCGGTGCAGGTGCGCGGCCTGACCCACCGCAACCGCTACGTCGAGGCGATCGGGCTCGGCCTGGAGTCACTGCGTGAGCTGGACAGCGCCGTGCCGGCTCCGGACCGGCTCCCGGCCGAACTCGACCGCCAGTTCGACCTCATGTACCGGTGGCTGGAGCACGAGGACGCCGTGGACGAGCTGGACCGGCCGGAGGTCACCGAGCCGGTGCTGCTCGCGGTGGCCCGTCTGATCAACGCGATCCTGCCGGCGGTCTACTTCGCCGCCGACCACGCCAGGCTCGCCTGGCTGAGCCTGGAAGCGCTGCGGATCTGGATCGAGCACGGCCCCGCCGGCCCCCTCCTCGGCCCGGCGAGCCACGTCGGCTTCGCCGCCGTGTCGGTGCGCGGCGACTACGCCGCCGCATACCGGGCGATGCATCGAATCCTGGCACTGGGCGAGGCCCGCGGCTACGAGCCCGACACCTCGCAGGTGCGCTTCCTGACCACGCTGCTGAGCTGCTGGTTCGAGCCGATCGAGAACGGTGTCCGCGCGAGCCGGCGGGCCCGTGAAGGCCTGATCGCGGGGGGTGATCTGGCCAACGCCGGATACACCTACTACCTGGACATGGTCGGTCTGCTGGACTGCGTGCCGTCGCTGGACGTCTACGTCGCCGAGGTGGAGGCAGGGCTTGCCTTCGTGCGGCAGACCGGCGACGAGCACATCGGCGAATCGTACGACAGCTACCGGCGGCTGGCCGGTGTGCTGTGCGGCGAAAGCGCCACCATCGCCGGTGCGACGTCCCCCACCGACAGGTACGCCGAGAGCCCGTGGGCGCTGTTCCACCTCCAGGTCACCCGCGCGATCGCCGCCGCCATCCTCGATGACCTGGTCGGCCTGACCCGGTGCACCGCGGCGGCGATGCCCTTGCTGTCGGCGGCGGCCACCTTCTACCCGACCGCCGCGGCGCACGTGCTGCGTGGACTGGCCCTCGCCGGGCAGGCCCGAGCCGGCCACACCGGCGAGCGCGACGGTCTACTGTCCGAACTGGACGAGGTGACGCACTGGCTGGCAGCACGCGCCGCAGACGCGCCGGCCAACTTCCTGCACTGGCTGCGGTTGCTCGAGGCCGAGCGGGCCTGGGCCGTCGGCGACTTCGGTGCCGCCGTCCACGGCTTCGACGCCGCCCGGCACGAGGTCGCCCGCCACGTGCGACCGTGGCATCAGGCCCTGATCACCGAACACGCGGCCCGCTTCTACCTCGCTCACGGCGTCGAACAGGCCGGCTTCGAACTGCTCGCCGCGGCCCGTCAGGAGTACCTCGCCTGGGGCGCGACCGCGAAGGTCGACCAACTGGACTGGGCCTACCCGGCGCTGCGACCACACGACGAGCCGATCGACAAGCACAACACCCGCCACCCCGGCGACCTCCTCCAGCGTCGCCCCACCATGACGACCGGCACCGTCGACCTGCTCGGCATCCTGTCCGCGTCGCAGGCGCTGAGCTCCGAGACCAGCACCGAAGGCCTGTACTCCCGCCTGGTCCAGGTGCTCTCCGCGATGACCGGCGCCACCGCGGTGCACCTGCTGCTGTGGAGCGACGACCGGGACGAATGGATCCTGCCCGCACCCGGGGATGTCTGCAGCATCATCCCGGTCAGCGGCGCCGGCTATGAGCACACGGTGCCGATGTCCGTGCTGCGATACACCGAGCGGATGCGCGAGCTGCTGGTCGTGGGCGATGCCACCCGCGACGACCGCTTCGCCCGGGACCCGTACTTCACCGACCTCGGCTCCTGCTCCCTGCTGGCCGTGCCCATCCTCAACCGCGGCATGCTGCGGGCGGTGCTGCTGCTCGAGAACCGCCTCATCCACGGCGCGTTCACCGCCGAACGGCTCGACTGCGTCAGACTCATCGCCGGTCAGCTCGCCGTGTCACTCGACAACGCCCACCTGTACACGGCCTTCCGCCGGATCGCCGACGAGCAGGCGGCGTTGCGGCGGGTGGCGACGCTGGTCGCCCGCGGGGCGGCGCCCGACCGCGTGTTCGCCGCGGTGGCCGACGAGGTCGGCGCGCTCTTCCACGCCGACGGCACGTCGATCCTCCGATTCGAGCCGGACGGGGAGGCGACGGTGCTGGGAGGCTACGGACTCAAGCAGACCGAACCGGGTTGGCGCGGCAAGCCCGACCCCCGCACCGCCATGGCGACGGTACAGGCCACCGGCCACTCCGCCCGCCGCGACGTGGACACACCGACGCCGGCGGCGCTGCCCGGGATCGAGCCCGACATCTGCTCCATGGTCGCCAGTCCGATCGAGGTCGAGGGGCGGCTCTGGGGCGTCATGCGCGTCGGGTCGCGCCGCCAACGGCTGCCCCACGACACCGAGCAGCGGCTGGCCGACTTCACCGGGCTCATCGCGACCGCCGTCGCCAACGCCGAGAGCCGGACCGAGCTCACCGCGTCACGCGCGCGGATCGTCGCCGCCGCCGACCAGACCCGCCGGCGCATCGAGCGCGACCTGCACGACGGAGCCCAGCAGCGGCTGATCTCCCTGGCCCTGCAGCTCCGCACCGCGCAGGCGGCGCTGCCACCCGAGCTCGACACGCTCGCCGAACAACTCGACCGCGCCGTCGCCGGGGCGACGAGCGCCGTGGACGAGCTCCGCAAGATCTCCCGCGGCATCCACCCGGCCATCCTGACCGAATCCGGCCTCGGCCCGGCGCTGCGCACGCTCGCCCGCCACGCACCGATCCCCGTCGACCTCGACATCCGCATGGAGGGACGGCTGCCCGAGCACATCGAGGTCAGCGCGTACTACATCATCGCCGAGGCAGTCACCAACACGGCCAAACACGCGAGCGCCTCAGCCGTCACCGTCACCGTCGAAACCGACACCACCGACCGCGTCCTGCGCATCGTGGTCCGCGACGACGGCGTCGGCGGCGCCGACTTCACCCGCGGCACCGGCCTGGTCGGCCTCAACGACCGCGCCGAAGCGCTCGGCGGCCGGATCGTGCTCCACAGCCCACGCGGGGCCGGGACCACCCTGCGCGCGGAGCTCCCGCTCGCCCCTGCCGGATGGGACGTCGGCCGCCGATCCGCGTGCAGCCGACCTGGATGATTGGCTTCGCCGGTGAGGGGACTGTCAAGTTTCGCAAGTGGGTCTCCACCAACCTCCTCAAGAGTTCGTACCATCCACATGGCAAGGGTTTCCAACGATGGGGCGGTGATGTCGTGACCGAGTCTCAGGCACCTGATTCGCCGCTGCACCTGTCGACGGCGGAGCTGTTCGCCGCGGCGGAGGCCGAGGTCCGCGACGACGATCCGGAGTGGCACTGGAAGCACCTGGTGGCGCTGCACGAACGCGCCACGCCCGAGGTGTTCCGGACCGCCTGGACGCTCGCGGGCGACGCGAACCCACGCCGTCGGGAGCTGGGTGTGCGCGTCATGCGGGAGGCCGGCCGTGACGACCCGGCCGCCGCTGATCTGCGCCGCGGGAACTGGCCGGTGCTGCTCGACCTCCTCGACCGCGAGACGCATCCGGACGTGCTGCCGTGGGTCGTGTCGGCGACCGGCTACAACGAGGTGCCGGGCGCGTTGCCGGCGGTGCTGCGGCTGGCCGGCCACCCCGACGCGGAGGTCCGGTTCCGAGTGGCGGCGAGCATTCCGAGCCTCGTGGATCCGACGGCGCCGGAGGAGGCGGCACTCGCGGCGCTGCGGGTGCTCGCCGAGGACGCCGACGAGGACGTGCGCGGGTATGCCCGCTACGGTCTGGTCGAGGAGCTCGGCGCCGACATCTGACGACGGACGGGCGCCCCGGCCGGGGCGCCGGTGGCTCCGTCCGTGAGAACGGGGTTCTGTCCCGTGAAGAGTGATTGATCTTCGTTTCAGTGGTTCAGCAGGACTCGCTTGCGGAGCAGGTCGAAGCCGGCCCGGCCATACATCTGTCGCTTGAGCATCTTGATCCGATTGACGTTGCCTTCGACCGGCCCGGAGTTGAAGGGCAGGCTCAGTCCGGCGGCCACCGCCTCGAGGTCGCAGGTCACTCCGTTGACGAAACGGTTGATTCCGGGGAGGTCGGCCTCTTCGGCGCGGGTGAGCCATTCACCGAGGCGGTGGCCGTGCCGCTGGGTCATGATCGCGGCGAACGATCGCACCAGCTCGCAGGCGGCCCGTAGTTCGGGGCAGTTGCTGAGGATGACGGCCAGGCGGTTGAAACAGTGCTTTTCGCTCGCGGGTTGGTGGCGTCCTGGGCGGTCTGTTCGAAGGCGCGGATCAGGGGCGATTCGGTGGCTGTCCGCCAGATCGGCGCATATTGGAGGGTGTGCGTGTCCGAGATGGGCACGTAGGTGATGCCAGGCCGAGGGTGTGACGTGACCGCGTGTTGTCCGACGAGTGCAACGATCTCGCCGCCGGCGATCGCTGTGAGCGCTTCTTCGAGGGAGGCGACGACCTGCCCGCGGTGGATCGGCCGGCCGGCCGGTGTGGTGCGGGGTGTGTGCGCGTCCGTCCAGTAGTCCGGGACCGGGTTCTCTGTCACCGGGACGGTGAGGTCGGCGAGATCTTCGATCTCGGCCGTGTCCCGGGCGGCCAGTGGGTGCGTGGAGGCCACGGCGAGCACGAGCGGCTCCGTGTAGACCACCGGCCCGACGGTGAGGTCGGGCTCGCGCACCGGGAGCCAGAGCAGCGCGATGTCGACGTGGCCGGTGCGCAGCGGTCCGAACGGATCGTTGAAGGTGATCTCCCGGATGCGCAGCTCACACTGTGGATGCCGCTGCCGGAACGTGTCGATGACCGGCGCGATCTTCTCACGGTGATTTACGAACGTGCCCAGCGAGAGGGTGCCGGCCGGGCCGCGCGCGGTCGCGGCTGCGGTGTCGATGCCGTTGCGGATGAGCTGGTACGCGGTTTGCAGGTCGGCATGGAGTTGCTGGCCGATCGGGGTCAGCGCCACGTGGTGCGGTGAGCGGTCGAACAGCGGCGCGCCGACGCGGCGTTCCTGCTTCTTGATCGCCTGGCTGACCCTGGCCGGGGTTACCCGCAGCCGTTGGGCGGTGCGCCCGAAATGCAGTTCCTCGGCCAGCGTCAGGAAGATCTCGATGTCGCGCAGTTCCATAGCCGCCACCTTGTCGATGTTTAGCTTCGGGTTAACGTACCTTGCCGAGATCGGCGTTGCCGCCTGCTGGGGTTCACACCAGGCTTGGCAACTGTGAATCTTGAAACCCAAAGCATGAAAGCGCATGTCAGCTCGATCCTCCTGGGCGTCCAAGACCTGGGCAGGTCGAAGCAGTTCTACACAGAGGGGCTCGGCTGGAAGATCAAGGACGACTACGGAGTCTCCGTGTTCTTCGAATCGGACGGAGGCTCTCTTGTCGGCTTCTACGGCCGCGAAGGCCTGGCTGACTTGGCGGGCACGAGCCCGGCAGGCAGCGGCTTCAGCGGACTGGTCCTCACCTACGTCGTGCGTAGTGAGGCGCGAGTGGACGAGATCATCGCGGAGGCCGAGAAGGCCGGCGCGACAATCCTCAAGCCCGCCGCCGCCCTGCAGTGGGGTGGGTACGGCGGCTCCTTTGCGGACCCGGACGGCTACATCTGGAGTCTGGGCTACAGCGCCCAGGCAACGGACCAGCCCTACGCGGAGTAGCCGCCGGGGTAAGCCGCTTGCGTGTGTGTAAGGGGCCATTGCCGGATACACGGCTACGAGGAGAATGTCACACCTTCGCCTACGGACCCACGGGCCCCCACGCACAGTTCCTGGCCTCGCCACCCCGGCGAGGCCAGGAACCCCAGAGTTAGCAAGGTGGAGGGAGTACATCATGGAATTTAAAGCCCGCGTCGAGCCTCCGGAGCCCATGAGAGGGCTGGAAATTCCGCAAGAGATCGTGGAGGCGCTCGGCGCAGGCGGACGGCCGCCGGTGACGATCACGATCAACGGACATTCATGGAAGAGCAGAGTCGCTATCATGCGCGGCCGGCACCTGCTCGGCCTGAGCAACGCCAATCGGCAAGCCGCCGGTGTCGTGACCGGCGACGAGGTCACGGTCGAGGTAGAACTTGATACCGAGCCCCGTGTCGTGATCGAGCCCCCGGACTTCGCCGGTGCCCTGGATGCCGACCCGGTTGCCCGGGCCGCCTACGACCGTCTCGCTTACAGCCACAAGCGCGAGCACGTGCGCGCTATCGAGAGCGCGAAGAAGCCCGAAACGCGCACACGGCGGATCGAGAAGGCCATCACAACGCTGCGGGACTGACGACCCACATGTCGCCGCTTCCGTCCGAGGCGGCGTTGCGAGACCTGCTCGAGGACTGAGCGCGCGGTCCCGCTTCGCGGCCCAACGATCATCATGGATCACTCTTCATGGGACAGAACCGAGAACGGGGCTCACATGTGCGCGACTTCCAGGCCCAGGTGGACGGGTCTCCCTTGATCAATGCGATAGAGATCGGCGTGACACGGCTTGAGAGACTGGGACTATGACGGTCGAGGGTTTATCGGCACTTATCGCGTCCCTTGCCCTGCTTGGGGTGGTCATCTCGCTATTTCTGCAAGCGCGGCAGCTCAGGATCATGCGGCTACAATCTGTAAGGTCGATGCAGTTCGAGCTCGAACGCATCGTGCTCGCCGATCCAGATGTCTACCCAAGCCACCTCACCGATGGGAACTCCGACGTGCTCCGGCGTCGGATGTTTATGCAGATGTGGTTGAAGTATGTCGAGCTCGGTTACCACGTGGGCGAATTCGATGATGCGAGCGTTAGGGCAAACGCGCGGAAAATCTTCGGCGACAGCACCTATCTAGAGCACTGGCGGCGCGCCCAGGAGGCGGAGCCGTCCCGGCAAAGTACCAACAAGGCTAGCCGATTTCGCGTTTTGCTTACAGAAGAGGCCGAGCGTTCACGGCTCATGCCGCCGCCTGGATGAATGGCACGTGATGCGGCGGCACAGCACACTGTTCGGTGTGCGCTTGTGCTGCGGGTCGTGCTTGATCACGTATCCGCTCATGCGGCTGTCAGCGACGGCCGCCCTCGGCGTGGCGCACGGTTAGCCCTCGCCGCCGTGTGCGCCAGCGATCCGCCCGGGCGGCGCCGCATCGATCGCTGTTGACGCCGCGTGCCGAGACATTCTCAAGAATTCGTGGAGCGCGCCTGATCCGGTTTCCGCATCTGCCACCGAGGGCACGTGGCACGCCTTGATCACGTGCGCGCTCATTGCCGCAAGGCGGGCGGTACTGTCGCGCTCAAACGTGACGGACGAGGCCTTCAACGATGCGAACGGACTGGGCGACGATCATCATCGGTACGGTCCCGGCGGATGTCTCTGCGTCCCAG
Organism: Dactylosporangium sp. NPDC049742; assembly: GCF_040674675.1. Lineage (NCBI taxonomy): Bacteria > Bacillati > Actinomycetota > Actinomycetes > Micromonosporales > Micromonosporaceae > Dactylosporangium > Dactylosporangium sp. NPDC049742. The sequence continues at coordinate 20,369 of NZ_JBFANF010000013.1, forward strand.
GCGTAAAGCTCGTGTCCGGCCTCGTTGATGACCTGTTGAGCGAACTCGTGCTCGGCGGGTGTCGCCGGCCGGAAAGTCGGGTGGTGGAACGTGTCGGCGGTGGCGGCCCATGCGACATCGATGAACGAGACCTCGACACTGTGGTGGTAGGTCAGGTCATTGTCCGCGACGAGCCGCAACGTCGAGGAATCCCAAAGGTCCACCCGCCAGTCCCACCACCGGCCGGTCAGGTCCATCAGTTCACGCACATGACGGATCATGCCTCAGACAGGATCGGCCGCATCCGCTCATGCCGCGATCCATGGCCTTGCGCGGACTGCGCCAGAACGCCTTAGTCACGGGGCCTAGGTCTGCCGCCGGCACCGGGGCATCAGCAAGCCGATGCCAACCTTGCGAGCAGCACGGGGCGAGCGGCAGTGCCGGGAGCCTGAACGTTCGTGTCTTCGGCATCCGGGGATCCGTCGCCTATCCCGAGCTGCCCTTGTCGCCGCTGGGCGAGTCGAACGGCGGCTCACCGAGCGCGTGTGCGAGCCGGCTGACCACCTCGTCGGGCGTGAAGTCCCATCCCGTCAGGCGCGGGCCGCTCCAGTTGATGCCGATCCGGAAGTTGTCCTTCGCGAGGTCTGGCAGCTCTCTGGTCCGCCAGGTCTCCAGTGCCATCGACACCGGACGGAACTCCGACGACCAGTATGGGAACGCCCGCTCACCCGTGGACAACAGCGGCGCGGGGCTCCCCTGGTCGTCCCGGACCCACCAGACCGTCCGATGCCGAGCGACCTCGCGGAAGAACGCCGCCGCTTGTGCCCCGCTCGCCCTCACCGGTGTCCCTCCTCGCCGGTTTCACGATAATGCTCAAGCCAACGAGCGAAGCGGTCGGCGTCCTGTGGTCACAGGGCTTTCGGGGCGGGGGTGAGTGGGGGGCCGCCGTGGCCGGGTAGGCCGCGGTCGGGTGGGATCGTCTCCTCGGACGGTGCGGCGGTGATGCCGTGGCCGCGGGTCTGGCCGGACAGGCGCCGGTAGTAGGCCGCGATCACGTCCAGCGGCGCGCGGGCGGCCTGTAGCAGGTCGGCGGCGGCGTGCTCGACGACGTCGGCCTCGTGTGTCTCGAAGGCCCGTACGCCGGTGAGCAGGGCGGTCTTCACGTCGCGCAGCAGTTGGACGTCGGCGTGGGCGTAGGTGTGGCACAGGGCCGTGACCCGCCGGTGGTCCTCGCCGGTCAGCAGCAGCTCGCGTACCGTGGGGCCGCTGTGACGGACCAGCCCGGCGTGGGTGGTGCCGGACAGGGCGGCCAGGGCGGCGTCGTACGCGCGGACGTCCTGGGCCGGGTCGCAGAAGCCGGCCGTCTGCTGCCACAGGGTCCGCAGGTCCTCCTGGAGCAGCCCGTCGAGGTAGCTGACGAGGAACCGCCGATGCGCCTCCAGCACGTACTGGGCCTTGAACGGGGTCAGCTCGGCCGGGTCCTCGCCGGCCGTTGCGGTGGCGGTGGCGAAGCCGTAGTCGGCGCTGAGGGCGTTCTCCATGCCGACGACGAGGTACACGAGGCGCACCCAGGACCGGAAGAGCTCCTCCAGGGGCAGCGAGCGCAGCCCATCCTCGGTCAGCACGACGCCCCAGCGGGAGCCGAAGCGCAGCCGGCGCAGGTGGCCGATGTGGTACATCGCGAGCTGCGCGTCGATCTCGGCGTGGGTGTGGTGCAGCACCTTGCGGTAGGCGGCGGTGGCGTCGAGGCCGGCGTGGTTGCGGATGATGTGCGGTCCGCCGACGTGCAGGTGCAGGAACTCGCCGACGTCGAACACGGCGCCGCCGATCGCCATCCAGTAGCCGGCCTCCGGGGTGTTGCGCCGGGCGAGGTCCGACACGTCGAAGCGGGGGCCCTGCTGGGCGTGGCCGAGGTACGTGGTGAAGACGTCCTCGCCGAGCCGGCCCTCGGCGACGAGGCGGCGCAGGAACTCCCGCCCGTCGCCGGGCATGATGCCGATCAGCGCCCGCACGACGGCGGCCGCGAAGTCCGCGCTGCCGCAGATGTAGACGTGCGCTCCGCCGCCGCCCTCGTCCGCCGGGCGCAGCAGCTCCTGGAGTGCCTCGGCGTCGGCTCGCACGGCGTCGTCGACCCGGTGCCGCTCACCGGCTCCGGCGACGTGGCGCCGTCCGTCGAAGGTGACGGCGGCGTCGGCGCGGGAGAACGCGACGTGCAGCCGCAGCCGGTCGGCCGCGGCCGCCGCGTCGAGCCCGTCGTGCTCGACGAACTCCGAAGGGGTCCGCAGGCCCCAGTAGAGCCGGTCGGCCGCGGCGCCGGTGCGGGCGGCGACGAACGCGAGGAACGGGGCGATGCCCGAGCCGGCCGCGAACATGAGCACCGGCCGCGCCGGGTCGGCCGGCAGCCGGAACCGGGGCGTGGGCACGATGCGCAGCGACACCTTCGCCCGGCCTTCCACGCTCGCCCGGCGCAGGAAGTGGGAGGCGGCGCCGCGCCGGTTCCGCGGGTACGACCACGGGGTGCGGGCCGACGCGTACTCCAGCCCGCCGACGACCAGGTGCAGCGCGGTGACGGGGCCGACGGGCGGCGGAGCAGAGGCGATGGAGTACAGCCGCAACGGCTCGGGCGGGATCACCGCGCAGAACGCGTCGGGCTCGCCCGGGTCCGCCTTCCAGAGCCGGGTGACGTCCCAGCCGCCGGCGTGCAGCAGGTTGAGCACGTCCCAGAGCTCCCACTGGTCCTCCATGCGGGCGTCCACGACCCGCCCCCAGGAGCCGACGGCGCTCAGCCGGGCGAGCCGCTTGGCCACGCCCCGGCCGATCGGGCGCAGCTGGGCGAAGCGCAGCAGGGTGCGCAGCGGCAGCACGTCGACGTCGCCGTCGTAGCCGGCCCGGGCGGCCACCGCCGCCTGCCAGGCCGGGGTCAGCCGGACCAGCTCGTCGCCGCCGGCCTGCAGCGCGGCGACCGTGCGGGTGACGAGGTCATCGTCGTGCTCGGCGAGGATGCCGACCCGGTCGCCGGGCTGGTGCTGCACGCCCTGGCCGGTCACGTCGAGCTCCAGGTAGCAGGTCCACGCGCCGTGCTCGGCGGTGACGACCCGGCCGCGGCGGGCGGTGCCGAACACCACCGGCGGCCCGACCGGCGGGCGCCGCTCGTCGCGGACCACGGCCAGCTCGGCGTCGACCCGGTCCCAGGTGCGGTCCTTGAACAGGCCCGTGAACCGGGCGCCGGTCGTGACCTGACGGCCGACCTTGAACGCCACCTCGAGGAAGCCGTAGGCCTTGATGCGGTGCAGCCCCATCCAGCCCCGGTCGCCGGCGTACGCGTCGAGGACCGCGTTGTAGACGCCGCGCAGCGCCTGGTTGCGGGTCTGCTCGACGTACTGCCGCACGGACACCTCGCGCAGCGCCGCCACCAGCTCGCGCCAGTGCCGCGGGAAGAACCCGGCCAGGTAGGTGCTCTGCTGGCCGACCAGCGAGCCGTAGGCGCGCCGCTCCAGGAACGCGTCGATGGCGTGGAAGTGCGGCTGCGCGGTGCCGCTGGGGCTCGGGGCGCCGTCGAAGATCGGCACGCCCGCGGTGCCGACCGTCTTGGCCCACAGCACCTGGTCGAGCGGGTGCCGGCCGCGCGGGTTCGGGTCGATCTGCGGATAGACGGCCTCGGTGACGTGGCGCAACCCGCCGAGCATGCCCAGCAGCGCGCGCTCCAGCCGGGCTGGGTCGTCGGCGGCCACGGCCTCCTGCGCGTCGAGCATCGCCGCCAGCACCGGGGTCAGCCCCATCGCGAACTCGGTGGTGACCAGGTAGAAGACCCGCTCGGCGGCGTTGTCCCAGGTCGGGACGAGCAGGTCGAGGTTGTCCAGGGCCCGCGGGCCAGACGGGTCCTTCAGCCTCCAGTTGTAGAAGAAGAGGTCGATGTACGACACGGCCGGCATCGCCTTGCCCAGCCGCCGCGACACCGTCGTCCACGGCCGCAGCAACGACTCCGGCAGCGCCTTGGGCGGGTCGACCGCCATGTACTGGTAGGCGTGCGCGAACACCCCGAGCAGGGTCGAGGCGCGCAGCAGGTACCGGTCCGGCAGCGCCTCGGGCCGCGCGTCGAGCACCGGCAGCGCGTCGAACGCCCGGCGCAGCGCCAGCCGGCGGAACAGCTCCGGCAGCCGGCCCGTCATGTCGTCCCAGGCCCGGTGCGACTCGGGGAACGCGGTGAGCGGCGGCTCGACCGGCAGGAAACCGTGCGCGAGGGACAGGAACCCGTCCAGCTCGTGCCCCACCCGCCGGTTGTGCGCCTCGGCGTTGTCGACGACCGCCCTGGCGGGGATCGTGGGCGGGCCGACCAGCCGGAGCGAGGTCCGCTCCCCCGGGTCGATGAACGCCGTCGCCTCAGGATCGATGAAGAGCCAGTGGATCTGGTACCGCCCGATGCGCAGCACCTCACCGGCGGCCAACGCCCGGCGGGTCACCCGCTCCTCACCGGCGAACGTCCCGTTGGTGCTGCCCAGGTCGGTCACCTGCAGCGTGTCGCCGGCCGCCTCCAGCCTGGCGTGGCGCCGCGACACGTCCCGGTCGTCGAGGACCACCGAGGCCACCTTGCCGTCGCGGCCGAGCGTGGCCGGCAGCGCGCACACCCGTTCGGTGCGTTCCCCGGTGTGCCGGTCGACGAGGACCAGCCGGACGTCAGGAATGGTAGATCACCGCTCGGCAGAGGTCGGCCCGCGACAGCGTGCCGACGAGCTTCCCGCCGTCGACGACGGGCAGGCGCCGGATCCCGCGGTCGACCATGACCACGGCCGCCCGGGCCAGCTCGTCGCCAGGCCGTACGGTGGCGATATCGCGCGCGACGAGGGGGTCGACGATCCGCTCGGCCAGCGCCCGCCCCTTCTCCAGGAACAGCCGGAACGCGTCGTCGAGGCTGCCCCCTCCCCCGGCGACCTCGTCGAAGCTCGGCAGCATCGCGCGGACGAGCTCGTCCTCGCCGACCGAACCGACGAACCGGCCGTCGTGGTCGAGCACCATGAGCTGGCCGACCTCCGACACGCTGACCAGCTCCGCCGCCCGCCGGATGGTGGCCCCGAGCCGGATGTACGCCGGAAACGCTGACATCACGTCGCTGACCAGCACGCCGCCTCCCGCGTGATCTGTCTCCTGCCAGTGAATGTAGCCCCGCTCCCCGTCCTCCCATGATTGGACGAACGGCTCTCAATGCCGGCCGCTGAGGCGGGTTGAGTGACGTGGTGGCGCACTCGTCAGCCGCGCGGCGACGGCGGTCTTCCGCGGGGCGGGCCGGCGAGGAGGCATGATGGATCGATGGCGACGATCAGGCGGCTCCAGGACGTCGATGCGCCCGCTGTAGCGGCGATCATCGAGCGCTGCCTCCGCGAGGTCAACAGTCGCGACTACCCGATCGAGATCATCGAGCGGATGTGCGGGCACTTCACCGAGCACCGCGTCAGGGAGCTCGCCACGCAGCGGGAGGTGTACGTCGCTGAGGCGGACGGGATCGTCGGGACGGTCTCCCGCGACGGCAACAAGGTCTACACCATGTTCGTGCACCCGAGCGTCGCCGGTCGCGGCATCGGACGGCAACTCATGCGCCACATCGAGGCGCTGGCCGTGGCCGACGGCTACGACCACATGGAGACCGGCGCGAGCATCACCGCACACGACTTCTACCGCCGGCTCGGCTACGTCGACGTCCGCTCCACCGACACGGACTTCGGGCTCAACTTCATCCTGCGCCGGAACCTGCCCTGACCCGAGCCGGCGAACCGGTCGGCGTTCCCGCGTTCGGCGGTACGGCGGCGGTACGCCCACATGGCCAGCCCCAGCGTCACGCCCCACGGCAGCCAGACGAGGTTGCCGGCCGCCCACACCGCCCGCGGCACGGCGTACACGAGCGGAAGCGCCGCGGCGAGCAACGTCACCGGCCGCCCCCACGTCGGTACCGCGGGCGACCGGGGACGACGGGCCGCCGCCGCCCACAGCACGCCTCCCGCCGCGAACCATGCCTGCGCGGCCGCGGCCGCCTCCATCCGGTCCGGCCGCAGCATCAGCAGCTCCCCGGCCGCGAGCAGCAGACGGCCGTCGGGCACGAGCAGCAGGAGCACGACGGCGGCGGGCCGGGTCGTCGTGGTCACCACGTTCGACCTCGACGAGTACGTGCACGCCGCGCTGCGCCACGGCGCGTCCGGGTTCCTGCTCAAACGGTCGGGCCCGACACTGATGAGCTGCCGAGATGAGTGCTCAGGCGGAGAGCAGGCCGCCATCGATGATCACGGACTGTCCCGTCAGATAGGCCGAGCCCGGACCGAGCAGGTACACGATGAGGGCGGCCACCTCCTCCGGATCGCCCTGCCGGCCCAGCGGCACCCGCGCGACGATGCCGTTCAGGGCGGCGTCGGTGTCGGCCTGGGCGTCCCAGTACGGATCGTTGAACGGGGTGTCGATCCACCCAGGACACACGCTGTTGACGCGAACTCCGCGACCCGCGAGCTCGACCGCCAACGAGCGAGTCAGGCTGATGAGCGCACCCTTGGACGCGGCATAGGCGAACGTGCCGGGGCTGCCGCGGTGGGCCGCGGTCGAGCCCGTGAACACGATGCTTCCGCGGGTGTCCGCCAGCGCCGCCACGGCCGCCTGGGCCAGCAGGTAGGGCGCCCGCACGTTCACCGCCATGGTCGCTTCCCACGCCTCGAACGCGAAGGCCTCCAGGGGAGCGACGACGTGCAGACCGGCGGTCACGACAACGTGGTCGAGCCGCTCGAACGCCTCCAGGGCGGCGTCCACGGCGGCCTTCGGCGCGTGCCGGTCGGCCAGGTCGTGGTGCCCCACGACGATCCGCCCCGGGGCCTCCTGCGCCGCCACTTCCCGGGCCGCCGAGTCATTGACGTCGGCCAGGTAGACGTCGGTCCCGGCGGCGCGCAGGGCCCGCACGGTTGCCCGTCCGATGCCGGTGGCGCCGCCGGCGACCAGCGCGACGGTCACTCGCCCGCCACCGCGTACGCCCGATAGTTGGCCGATCCCGGCCCGGCCGCACGGTTCTTCACCACGGCGGCCGCGCGGTAGACCGCCGAGCTCGGCGTGGCATCGCGGACGACGGCCGGGACGTCACCGCCCTTCGCGTCGCTGTCGGCCAGGGCGTCGAGGATCCGGGTGAGGAACTGGGGCAGGTCGTTGGGCAGCTGCGAGGTGATGAGGTTGCCGTCGACCACGACGGCCTCATTGCGCCAGTCGCCGCCGGCGTGAATCACGTCGTCCTTGATGACGGGGACCGACGTGACGGCCCGCCCCTTCACGATGTCCGCCGTCGCCAGCAGCCATCCCGCGTGGCAGATCGCCGCGACCGGGGCGGCCCGGTCGTTCAGGGCGCGGACGAACTCGACGAAGCGCGGTTCCCGGCGCAGGTACTCGGGCGAGAACCCGCCGGGCACGATCACCGCGTCGAAGTCGTCGGGCGACACGTCCGCGATGCCGACCTCGGCCACCGCCGGGTAGCCCAGCTTGCTGGCGTACACCTCGCCCGCGCGGGAGCCCACGATCGTGACCCGTACACCGGCCTCCCGCAGCCGCAGGACCGGATACCACAGCTCCAGCTCCTGGTACAGGTTCTCGGCCAGGACGGCGACTCGAGCCTTCTGCAGTTCCATTCAGTCCTCCGTCAGACCGCAATCGACAGGATGCGTCGGGGGTTGTGAATCATGATCTGGTCGAGCTGCTCGTCGGTGACGCCCTTGGCTTTCAGGCGCGGCACCCAGCTGGTGAACATGTAGTTGAGGTTGACCTTCTCGTTCTCCAGCTGCGGGTCGGTCTCGGTGACCGTGGCCCGGGGGTTGAAGAACCACCGGTCGAACGACAGGACGATGCGGTTCAGGTAGCCGTCCTCGATGAGCTCGATGAGGGCGTTGGCCATCGCCTCGTCCAGCTCTTCCGCGCTGCCGACGCGCCAGGGAATGCCGATGTGGTCCAGCTGGACGTTCGCGCCCATCTTGAGGACCTCGCGCATCATGTTGACCTGCGGCGGCACGAAGGCGTGGCCGATGATCACCTTGGAGAGGTCCATGCCGACCTCGTCGAGGATCTCGAGCTGCTCGCGTCCCGGGTTCGTGACCTCGAAGTCCATCGGGTCGATGTGGGTGTTGATGCCGCAGCCGGTCGCCATGGCCGCCTTGCCGGCCGCCCGGATCAGGCGGTCCTCCACCTCGTGGACGTGGCGGCCGTACGCGCCCACCGGGCTCGGCTTGGGAAAGACGCTCTCCTGACCAGTGGCGATCTTGATGGCGCCGGCCTTGTACGGCGTCTGCTGCCAGGCGAACACCATGCCCTCGGTGAGGTCACGCACGAAGAAGTCGGTCAGCTCCTCGACGGTCTGCCGGCGCCAGTAGTACGGCACGCCCATGCGTTCCGGGAAGAACCCGGTGATCGCCACGACGTTGATGCCGGTGCGCTTGGCGACGTCCACCATGAACTGCGGGTGGCGGCCGACCTCGGCCGGGGTCATGTCGATGAGGGTGTTGTAGCCGTTGGGGATCATGCCGGTGACGATCTGGTCGCTGACCCGCTCGACGGCGGCGGGGTGGTCGAACACGGTCCGGTGGTCCAGTTCGGCCCCGGGGTAGCCGTAGAGCAGGTGCTCGTGGGTGAGGATGCGGCCCGACTCCTCGGCCGGGACGTCACCGAGCACGGTACGGAAGATCTGCATGACGAACGCTCCTTCGACGTCGGCGAGCGGGGCTCAGCCGGCCAGCTCGGTCCGCAGCCGGGTGAACAGGGAGGGAAGGGCGTCGGCGTCCACCGCGACGCGGTCGGGATCGACGTCGAGGACGAGCTCCCGGACCAGGTGGGCGCCGGAGCCGCTGGCGAAGATGGGCACCTCAGCGGCGCGCAACCGGCGCAGGAGCGCCACCTGCTCGTCGCTGGCCGCCGGGCGGCCGGTCACCGTCCCCGGCACGACCAGTGCGTCCACGTCCTCGGACACGACCTCGCCCGGGACCGTGTCCCCGAGGATCGGGTAGCCCAGGTGGCTCTCACACGGGCCGTCCCCCGGACCGACGACCTTGACCTCCGCCCCCTCCTCCCGGGCGCGCAGGACCGGGTACCAGAACTCGAGCTCCTGGTAGCCGTCGAACGCGAAGACGACGATCGAACGGTTGGACAACGTCATGGGGATTGACCTGGCCTCTCAAGAGAACTGGTCTAGTACATGAACCAGTTGCAGTTTGCCACACGATGGATCGGCTGGGAAGTTCGTCAGGAGCCGGGCTGAGCCACTACAAAGCCGCGGTGAGCCTGTCGAGTGCGTGCGACGCCGCCCCGAGCAGTGCCGCCTCCTCGTCGTCGCCCACGTGGTGCAGCTCCGTGCGGGCCCAGCGCGGCCGGGCGCGGTCCCAGTAAGTTCGCACCGCCCGGCCGAACCACGTGTCCGGGGCCAGGGGCGCCCCGGCAAGGACGATGCGCTGCGGATCGTGCGTCGCGACGATCGTGCGCAGGCCGGCGGACAGGGCGAACGCGGACCGGTCGAGCACGCCGGCCGCCTGGCCGTCGCCGCTCTCGGCGGCGTCCTGCAGGTCTCCCGCATGCAGGGCGCGTCCGAGCAGTGCGCGGGCGGCGAGCGGAGGACTCAACCCGTCCTCCGCGAGCGCGACCGCGGCTTCGGCCAGGACCCGTCCGGAGACCAGCGCCTCGAGGCAGCCAGTGCCGCCGCAGGGGCAGCGGGGGCCGTACACATCGACCACCACATGGCCGAAGTCGCCGGCACTGCCGAGCCCGGGGTCCAGCGAGCCGTCCCTGATCACCGCTCCGCCGATGCCGGTGCCCATGGTCAGAACGGCGGTCGTGCCGTGCGGCCAGCGCGCCGCCACACCCAGCGCGGTCGCCTGCGCGTCGTTGAGCAGATAGGTGGGCAGCGGCAGGTGCGGGCGCAGTGCCGCCGCGACGTCGGTCCCGTCGGTGAAACCGAGGTTGACGGCGGTGCCGACGATGCCTTCCTGCACCACGCCCGCGAGTCCCACGCCCACCGCCGCCGGAGGCTGGCCCAGGCCCGCGGTGGTGCGCAGGACCATCTCGGCGACGGTGGCGTACTGCTCGGCCAGGCTCGCCGGCTTGGCGCGGCGGTCCTTGCGCACGATCCGGCCGCCGGACACGGCGGCCGCCCGGATCCAGGTCCCACCCCAGTCGACGGCGGCCACGATGGTGTCGTGACCGCCCCCGACCGCGATGTCAGGCAACGCAGCCCGGCCGGTACTCGCCGGCCACCGAGAAGAGGCACGTGGCGGGCTCGTGGCTCATGTTGTAGAACGAGTGCGGCGTGCCGGCCGGGATCCGCACACCGTCCCAGGCGTCCAGCTCGACCCACTTCTTCGTGCCGGTCAGCTCGACGTGCAGGTTGCCCGACTCCACGAAGATCACCTTGTCGGCGCCGTGGCTGTACACGTCGCTGCGCTGGCCGCCCAGGAACGACATCTTCCCGCCGGTGAGGTGCTCGGTGCTGGCCAGGATGCCCACGAGGATCTCGCGGCCCCGCGTGGTGCCCTCCATCCGCCAGAGGATGTCGGCCTCCCGGATCATCCAGGTGGTCCGCTCGCGCGGAAGGTCGCGGGCCATCGGCCAGTTGCCGAGCAGCTCGTCCTGGCCCTGCTTCGGCGGGCCGTCGAGCGGGGGCTGGGCGCGCGCGTAGGCGCCACCCGTTCCGGCCTTGGGGGCCGGCTGGAAGAACTCCAGCATCCGCAGCTGCGTGTTGCTGTGGTTCCACTGGTAGTGCCAGGTGTCCTTGCGGAAGAAGATGGCCTCGCCGGGGTTGACCACGAAGACCTCGCCGGTGACCGGGTTGCTCTGGACCATGCGCCCTTCGAGCACGTAGAAGAGCTCGTCGGCGCCGAACACCGTGGGGTGCTCCGGCGAGGAGATCGCAGAGCCGTTCGGCGGCATGCCCACAATATTGAGGTTCATCGTTGCGTCGTCGGCGTAGAACCAGTCGCACAGCCGTCCGGTGGTCTCGTCGCCCCACGTGCGCCGCTCGAGGTCCCGGTATCGAAGGACCTGCGGCTCACGGATGCTCTCGTCTGTCATGTCGCCCTCTCGTGACACCAACTGGTCTGTATTCTAGACCAGTCTGGTGGACCGGGTCGTGCGTGTCAATCGGATCCGCCATGCGCGGCAAGGGCGCTAGGATGCAGCGCACACACGAACCAAGCGAGGAGTGGCAGCCGTGGCGAAGGCACTCGACCTCAAGGTCTCCCCGGCCCGGGTGGAGGGCCGCAACAACGCGGTCGAGGCTTACCGCGCCCTCCAGGAAGCGCTGACCGTGGGGCAGTTCCCGGCCGGCAGCCGGCTGCCCGGCGAGCGCACCCTGGCCGCCGAGCTCGGGGTCAGCCGGGCCACGCTGCGGCAGGTGCTCAGCGCCCTGGCCGATGCCGGGCGGATCCTGCCGTCGCCGCAGCGCGGCTGGTTCGTCGGCGAGAACCGGCTCGTGCACGAGCCCAACCGGCTGCGCGGGCTCAGCGAGGTCGCGCGCGAGCGCGGCATGGAGGCGACGTCCCGGGTCGTGCGGGCCACGGTCCGCCCGGCCACCCTGGCCGAGGCGGAGGTCCTGGGCATCGACGCCGCCCAGCCGGTGGTCGACCTGCGCCGGGTCAGGTTCCTGGACGGCTCGCCGCTCAGCGTCGACCACTCGTGCCTCGATGCCGCCCGGGTGCCCGGCATCGAGGACGTCGACTTCACCGGCCAGTCGCTCTACGACGTGCTGCGCGACCGGTATGACATCGCGGCCAGCCGGTGCGACTACGAGCTCGCGGCGGAGGCGGTCAAGGCGCGCGAGGCCAAGGTGCTCGGCCTCGAGCCCGGTGATCCGGTGCTGGTCGGCTACCAGAAGACCTTCGACCAGCACGATCAGTGCTTCGACGTGGGCCGCCAGCTGTACCGCGGGGACTCCTACCGGTTCCAGGCGTCCCTGTTCCGCTTCTAGCCCTTCATCGCGCCCGATGCCATTCCCTGCATCAGCCGCTTCTGCACGACGAGGAAGAAGATCACCACGGGGATCGTGAAGATCACGCTCGCCGCCATCACTCCGCCCCAGTCGGTGTAGTAGCTGGAGAAGTACTGCTGCAGGGCGACGGGGAGCGTTTCGATCGCGGGCCGCTGCATGTACGTCGCCGAGAACATGAGCTCGTTCCACGACGTGATGAACGCGTAGACGGAGCTCGCGGCCAGCCCCGGCCAGGCCAGCGGGAACACGATCGACCAGACGGCGCGTAGCCGGCTCGCCCCGTCGACCAGAGCGGCCTCTTCCAGCTCGTACGGGATCTCCACGACGAACGAGCGCAGCATGAACGTACACAGGCCCACGGTCAGAGCCAGGTGGCTCAGGGTCAGCCCCTGGAACGTGTTGAGCAGGCCGGCGTTGCGGAACAGCGTGAACAACGGGATGACGAGGATGGTCTGCGGCAGCAACTGCGTGACGAGGATGACGACCGTGAGGATGTGCCGGGTCCGCAGCCGGTAGCGGGCCAGGGCGTAGCCCGCCAGCAGGGCGATCAGGCCGGTCAGCACCGTCGTCGCCACGGCGACGATGAGGGAGTTGCGGAACTGGGTGGGGATGTTGCCGTCGAGCAGGTGCGTGTACCGCTCCACGGTCGGCGACGTGACGATGAACCGCGGGGTGCGGGTGAACAGCTCGCTGTCGGGCTTGACCGACGTGACCAGCATCCAGAAGAACGGGAACAGGCTGCTCACCACGATCACGGCAACGAGCAGGAACAGCGCACCACGGCGCAACAGCGACGTCATCGAACGTCCTCTCGGTTCAGCCGGACGTACAGCACGCTCACCGCGGCCAGCATGAGGAACAGGACCACGGCCATGGCCGCGGCGGAGCCCTGGTCGAGCTGGGCGAACGCCTCGAGCCAGGTCAGCAGGGACAACACCTCGGTCGAGTGGTCCGGGCCGCCGGCCGGTGTGGTCATCACCAGGAAGTGGTCGAAGGACTGATACGCCCAGATGGTCGAGATCGTGGTCATCACGACCAGCAGCGGACGGATCATCGGCAGCCGGATCCGTCGCAGGATCTGCCATGCGCTGGCGCCGTCGACCCGGGCCGCCTCCACCACTTCACCGTGGGTGCCACGCAGCCCGGCGAACAGGGAGACCGCCACGAAGGGGACCGAGTGCCAGACGACGGCGACCGTGATGGCCACCATGGCCGGTGTACCCGTGCTGAACCAGGAGTAGCCCTTGAAGGAGTCGAGGCCGAACCAGTTGACCAGCAGCCAGTTGACCACGCCGTACTGGTCGTCGAACAGCCACTTCCAGACGATGCCCGATGCGACCCGCGGCATGGCCCACGGGAGCAGCACGATGACGCTGAGCACCCTGGCCGCGCGGGGTGCGGAGTCGAGGACCAGGGCGATGGCCAGGCTCAGCAGGATCGTGGTGACGACCACCGCGGCCGCGAACAGGGTCGTGCGCAGCAGCGCGGCGGTGTAGTTCGGGTCGGCGAAGATGTCGCGGTAGTTCTGCAGCCCGACGAACGGTCCACTCTGCAGGTACTCACCGTCGAAGAACGACAGCCAGATCGTGCGCGCCACGGGGTATCCGACCACGCCGACGATCACCGCGAGCAGGGGCGCCAGGAAGGCCCACGGCAGGAATCGTTTCTCGAAGCTCTGCTGCCTGTGCGGCAAGCGCGGCGCGCGCAGCGCCCTCGGGATGGCCGAGGACGCCGCGCGACGGATCGTGGTCTTCACATTCTCAACCAATTGCCTGGTTCACCTGGTCCGCGAGTTCCTTCATGGCGACGTCGGCCGTCTTCTTGCCGCTCATGATCGATTGCATGGCGTTCACGATGGAGTTGGCCCCCTCGACCTTGCCCCAGGTGGCCACCGGCGGAATCGAACGGGTGTGGTCGGCCTGTTCGGCGTACGCCTTGAACAGAGAGGCGGAGAACGACCCGGTGGCCTTCTCCTGGGCCAGCGCGTCGTTCGTCGCCGGGAGCAGGCCCAGGTTCGAGGTGACCGGCACGAGGTTCTCCTTGGTCATCATGAACTTCACGAAGTCGTTCGCCACCGCCTTGTTGTTGCACTCGCGGAACACGGCGAGGTTGCTGCCGCCGGCGAACGTGTCGTTGTTCCCGCCCGGGCCCTTGGGCAGGACGGCCGTGCCCAGCTTGCCCTCCAGATCGGGGCTCTGCTTGAGAATGGTCCGCAGATCCCACGATCCGCCGACCATCATCGCCGTCTGGCCCAGGCCCATGGACTTGTCGACGTCGGCCGCGGTCCAGGCCGATGCGCCGGCGGGCGACAGGCGATCCTTGGTCAGCAGGTCGGAGTAGAACTGGAACGCCTGGACGGACTGCGCCGAGCCGGCCTCGGAGACCCACTTGTCGCCGCTCTGCTTGGCGATCTCCCCGCCCCAGTTCCAGATCAGCGGCAGGTAGTACCAGTGCGCGCCGCCGATGATGCCGAACCCGTTGACGCCCTGGTGCTTCGCCTGGATGGCGAGAGCGTCCTCGCGCAGCTCCTGCCAGGTGGCGGGGGCCGCGGTCTTACCGATCGCCTCGAGCATGTCCTTGCGGTAGATCAGGGCGCGGACACCGGTGTCGTAGGGAACGGCGTACGACTTGCCCTTGAAGATGGTCGACTCGATCATGCCGGGCACGTAGGTGCCCTGCAGCGTCTTGGGGTCGTTGGCGTAGACCTCGAGGGCGTTGAGTGCCGCAAACTCGGGGGTCCAGGTGTTGCCGATGAGCGCGACACAGGGAACGCTGCCGCCGGCGATCGAGGTCAGGTACGTCTGGTGTGCGTCTTTACCGAGGAACCGGAGGTTCACCTTGGTCCCCGGGTGTGCGGCGGCGTAGTCGTCCGCCAGCTTCTGCATGATTGGCTGCTGGGCGTCCCCGATGGGGTCGCCCATCCAGAAGTCGATGCTTCCCTTGATCTCGCCCGAACTGTTCGCGCCCGAGTCGCTTGCTCCACCACAGGCCGCGAGGGTCAGGGCCCCCGCCAGCCCGATGGCCACGGCGAGACGGCCGCGCCATAACTTCCTTGCACGCATCGCTGCTCTCCTCTGCTGGGGACCGAAGACCTGCCAAGCGCGGGGTACGCGGTGCCTCCGGACCTGTCAACCTGCCCGGCTGTCTGACAGCCGGATAAGTTGTCCCTCAGGGTGCACCGTGGTGAGGTGGATCGCAAGGGCCTCCGCTCGGTTCGTTACGAAGTTTCCTTGCGCCCGGAGCCCCCAGTTTGGTACACACGCGGGAGTGATCAGTTTAGTATCACCGCTGGTCAGAGCGGTGTCGGACGGCCGCAAGGCGGCTCGAAAGGATGCACATGTAGTAACACGACTCAGTATCTTGACCTTGTGCTAGCAGGTCAAGAATGGTTTGGTCGTAGGCATGTTCCTGCGGTTCACCTCGCGGACCAACGCCGACGGCGCGGTGGTGCGCTATGTCGCCCTGGCCCACAACCGGCGGGTGGACGGGCAGATCAAGCCGGACGTACTGATGAACCTGGGCCGGGAGGACCAGGTTGACGTGGCCGGGCTGCAGCGGCTGGCCGCGTCGATCAGCAGGCACTTCGGCGGCGACGATCCGGCCGGTGCCGCGTCGGCGGGTGCGGCCGCCAGGGCCGCGTCGCTGGAGGTCGTCGATGTCCGGACCATCGGAGCCACCTGGCTGCTCGACGCGCTGTGGCACCGCCTCGACGTGGGCGCGGCAGTGCGTGCGGCCACCGGCGCGCGGCGGTTCACCGCCAACCTGGAACGGGTGTTGTTCGCGCTGGTCGCCCACCGGGCGGTGGCTCCGATGAGCGGGCTGCCGGCCACGGAATGGGTGCGCGAGGAGGCCGCCGTGCCGGGACTGTCCACGATGGACGATGAACACGTCCGCCGGGCGATGGATCTGCTCGTGGACGCGGGCACGCAGGCGCGGGTGCAGGAGTCGCTGTTCCTCGCCGTGACCGACCGGCTCGAACCGTTGTTCTTCGACACCGTCGAGTTCGCCTGCGACGACGGGGAGCGGATCGTCATCGGCCTGGCCGCGACCAAGGAAGGCATCCCGGTCCGCTGCTGGTGCTGGCCGGGTGGCGCCGGTGCCGGCTCCGTCCCGGCCGAGGTCCGCGACGACCTGCTGGACCGGCATCCGGGCCGGGTCATCACCGTGGTCGAGCGCGGCTTCTCCGGCGCGGACGACCTGGCCGGTCTGGGCCGCGCCGGCGATCACTACATGGCCGGGATGCGTATGTGCGACGGCAACCGCCTCGTCGAGGCGGTGTTGTCCCGCTCGGGCCGCTACCGGTACGTCCGCGACGATCTGCGCGTGCGAGAGGTCCGCATCGAGGGTCAGGACGCCCGGTTCGTCGTCTGCCACGACCCGGATCAGGCACAGCGCGACCGCCGGCAGCGCGACGAGGCAATCGTCCACGTCCAAGCCGAACTGGCCCGGATCGCCGACCAGTGCGCCGGAGACGAAGCCGGCCGCGTGCGGGCCGAGTGCGCGCTACGCGACCACCCCACCCTCGGCCGCTGGCTGATCCGGCGGCCCGACGGACGCCTGAAGGTGGACCTGGCGAAGGTCAAGACCGAGGCCAGGCTCGACGGCAAGTACCTCATCGCCACCTCCGACCCGCACGTCAGCGCCGAAGACGTCGCCTTGGGCTACAAGAACCTCCTGGAAGCTCGTGACCTCAAGGCGCGGCTGCTGCCCGGAGCGGCCGCCCACCACTCGGGAGACCGCATCCGCGCGCACGTGCTGATCTGGTGGCTGGCCCTGCTGCTGACCCGCGTCGCCGAGCAGTCCTGCGGTCAAACCTGGCGGACCATCAACCGGCAGCTCGGGCGGGTGGCCCAGGTGACCCTCACCGGTCCGGCCGGCACCGTCACCCAGACCACGCCGCTGAGCCCCGAGCAGGCGGCCATCTACCGGGCGCTGACCATCCAGCCGCCGGCCCGGGTCACCGCGTCCGCCCCCGGTCGCCGACGAGCTCGCGGGCATTCTCGGTGAGCACGGCCGAACGATGCTTGTCGCCGAGATACTCGCGCAGGAGGGCGAAGCGCTCGGCCACCTCGTCGAGCGACGAGAACGGGAAGTCCGTTCCCAGCACGACCCGCGAGTCGTCGACGAAGGACAGCAGCGCGCCCAGGTCGGCGGCGGTGTGAGACAGGGCGGTGTCATAGCGGAACGCCGCCAGCGCGCGCAGGACGCCCTGCCCGGCGACGGCCGCGAGCTCCGGCATGCCTTCGGCCAGCACCATGCGCGGAGCGACGACCGGCATCGCGCCACCGCAGTGCGAGAAGACCCACCGGATCCGCGGAAATCGGCGCGGCACATCGGTGAGGAGCAGGTTCGTGATGAGGCGCGTCGAGTCGAAGAGATACTCCAGGACCGACGGCCGGATGGGGATCTCACCCTCGGGCCACCACGCGGGCAGCACCGGGTGCACGTGGATGAAGGCACCCCGGTCGTTCAGGGTCTCCAGCAGGCCGTCGAATTTGGGATGGCCGACGTACGACCCGGCGTAGCTGGTGAGCAGGCCGACGCCGACGAACTCCGGCCGGTCGAACACCCGCTCGATCTCGGTGAGCGCGGCGTCGACCGAGGGCAGCGGCAGGCAGGCAACCGCCGCGAACCGCCCGTCGCCGTCGCGGACCACCTCGGTGAGCTCGTCGTTGGTGTCCCGGCACAGGTCCGTGGTGAAGCTCTGATCGCCGAAGTAGAACCCGGGTGAGGCGACGGACAGCACGGCCAGGTCGATGCCCAGCCGATCCATCATCCGGACCGAGTCCGCCGGCTCCCACACCGGAAACGGTGCGCCCGGCTGAGCCTGGATTCCCAGCGCCGTCAACCGGCTGACGTAGGACGCCAATGGCGCGTGGTGATGAAAGTCGACGATGGTCATGACACCAGCTCTCGGACGGCACGGATGGTTCGCAACAGGTCTTCGGGCCCGCCCGCCTCGTGGCCGTTGAACTGCCACACGGTCATCTCCTTGGGCCCGGCATAGGCATTGTATGCAGCGAAAACGGTGGAAGGCGGGCTCACGACGTCATGCAGGGCGACGCAGAACCGGCCGGGACAGGTGGCTCGCCGGGCGAAGGACACGGCGTCGAAATAGGCGAGGGTCTCGAAGGCGCGCTCCACCGAACCGCGGTGGGCGGCCAGCCATTTGACGATCTCCCCATGGGGACTGTGGTCCGTCACCTCGACCGCGCGCCGGAAGGCGGACAGGAACGGCACGTGCGGCATCGCCAGGCGGACATCGTCCCGCAGGCCGGCCGCCACGAGTGCCATGGCACCCCCCTGGCTGCGTCCCGTCACCGTGATCCGGTCGCGCGCCACGGCCTCGTGGGTCGTCACGGCATCGACGAACCGGTACGCGTCGGTGAACAGGCGGCGGTAGTAGTACCGCTCGGGATCGAGGATGTCGCGGGTCATGAACCCCGGCGCGGACGGGCCCGCCCCGTGCGGGTCCGCGGTGTGGCCGGCCCGCAGGGCGCTGCCCTGGCCGCGGGAGTCCATGACGGCGTGCGCGAAGCCGGCACTGGCGTAGGCGAGCGACTCGACCGGGTGCCCACGTCCGCTGCCGTAGCCCAGGTACTCCACCACGAGCGGCAGGGGGCCGGTTCGCTCGTGCGGCAGCAGCAGCCACCCCCGTACGTCGTCCCCGGCGTATCCGCCGAAGGTGACGTCGTACACGTCAACGGTCCGGACCAGGGCGTCCACCCGCTCGAACCGCGGATTGAGGGGATGTGCGCCCTGTTCGTGCAGGGTCCGGCTCCAGAAGGCGTCGAAGTCCCCGGGCTCGGGGTGCGGGTACTCGTACCGCACCAGTTGATCGAGGGGGAGGTCCACCCGCATATTGCATGACTCCTGTCTGACAGCCCGACAGGAGTCTAAGCAACTGCGACCCCGGCGGGGAAGGGACAACCTGTCATGCAACCTGATAGCCTGCCAGGCGAGTGAAGCCAGGAGCTACAGGTGGAGGAGCGGGCATGGCGCGGACAGTCGCCTCCGGCTACGACGTCATTGCCGTCGCCGGTGACCCGGAAGAGCGGGGATACCAGTACGGCCTCGCGGCGAAGACCCGGATCGAGCACGCGTTGCGGACCTATGCCGACGTGTTCCGGCACTACGCATCGTGGGACTGGGCCACGGTGCGGCGACACGGACTCCGGTTCGCCGGTCCCATCGAGGACTTCTCGCCGGCGTCCGCGCGGGAGATCCGGGCGATCGCCCGCGGGGCCGGCGTCGAGGTGGCCGACATCCTGGCCCTGAACACCCGCAGCGAGATCATGTTCGCCGCTCCCGGACGAGCCCGGGCGTTGGCGTCCACCGAGTGCACGTCATTCGCGCTCACCCCCGAGCGCACGACCTCCGGTGCCGCGCTGATGGGGCAGAACTGGGACTGGATCGAGGGGGCCCGGGAAACCGCGATCGTCCTGCAGGTGCGCCGGGACGACGGGCCGGACTTCGTCACGGTGGTCGAGGCCGGGATGCTGGCGAAGGTCGGGATCAACTCCAGCGGGGTCGGCCTGTGCACCAACACCCTCATCTCGGACGGGGACGAGGGCCGGTTCGGCGTTCCGTACCACGTGCTGCTGCGATCGGTGCTCGACAGCGACAGTGGTGCGGAGGCCGCCCAGCGGATTCAATCCACATCGCGGGCAAACTCCGCAAACTACCTCATCGCGGACGCAGGCGGGTTCTGCGCGGACATAGAGACCGGACCGGGCGACGGCCCGTGCGGCGTGATCACTCCCGTCGACGGCGCAATCACGCACGCCAACCACTTCCTGGTCGACGGTCTCACGGGGGTGGACCGCTATCTCGAGCGCAAGGCGCACACGCGCAACCGGCTGCACCACCTGACCGCGCGCGTGCAGCAACACGACACGCACACGATCGGGAGCCTGCAGGAGGCGCTGGCCGACCACGCGGACGCACCGCACAGCGTGTGCCAGCACCCGGACGCGGCCCAGCCCGTGGCCGAGCGCACCTGCACCATCGCGGGGATCGTGATGGACCTGTCGGCTCGCTCGCTGGTGTACGCCGCCGGCAGCCCGTGCGAGTCGACCTGGTCAGCGCCGGTGCGCATCGATGCCTAGTTCTGACCGACCGGCTGCCCGACAGGCTGTTAACCTGGCAGCCGTGAAGGTGATCCCTGTCGCGCAGCGCACCGCCGCGGAACACGTGCGATCGCAACTCGTCGAACTCATCGAGTCGGGTGAGTTCGCGGTGGGTCAGCGGCTGCCCTCCGAGGCCGAGCTGTCCAAGTCGTTCGCGGTCAGCCGCTCGGTGATCCGTGAGGCACTGCACAGCGTGAACGCGCTCGGCCTCACCCGTTCGTACGCCGGCAAGGGCACCTTCGTCGACGCGCAGTTCGCGCCGTCCCAACTGCTCACCGGCAAGTACCTCCCCCGCGACCTGCACGAGGTCCGCCGGACGCTGGAGGTGCCCTTGGCCGCTCTCGCGGCCGAGCGCCGTTCGCGGACCGACCTCAAGACGATGACCGCGCTGCTCGTGCGGTTCCGTGAGGAGCAGGACCCCTCCATCCGCGTCGGCATCGATGCCGACTTCCACGTGGCCATCGCCACCGCGACCGCCAACCCGCTGTTTCCCCGGCTGGTCTCGGAGCTCCGCTCGGTCCTGCAGGAGCAGGCCATCGCCGCGGCCGCCGTACCGGGCCGGGCGACCCAGGCGGCCGACGAGCACGACGCCATCCTCGCCGCCATCTCGAAGCGCGACGCCACCGCGGCGGCCGACGCGATGAAGCTCCACCTGGCCGCCGTGGAGGACACCGTAACCAAGCCCGGACGCCGGAAATAGCAGCGCACCAAGGGCGTGTTTGAGAAGTGGGTCTATTGTCGTCGGGCCGGCGCCAGCGTCATCGGACCTTGTCCCAGAATTGCCACTCCTTGCCGTCGTGGTCGGGACACTGTTGCCTGAGCTGCTGGCTGGCCAGCGAAGGTGCGCTGCGTTCAGGCCCGACCGGAGTGAAGTGCAACTCGAACGTCCGACCGCAGCTCCCACATGGGATCATGATGTTCATGGCGGTGCGGTTCCAGACCTTGCGCTCCACGTCGGGCGGGATCCAGGGGCTTGGCTCGGTGGCCCAGCCGGCGTCGTAACGCTGCACCGCTTCGACGAACTCCGCGGGCGGCCGGTAGGCGTGAGCGGAGACGTAATGCCAGATCAGCGCTGGCGCCGCGAACATCACGCCCGGCCGGGCCGGCACCCTGATCTCGCGGAACGCAAGCCAGGGTCGGCCGGCTGGCCGCGGATCGGCGATGGCATTCGCGTCAGACGGGCAGAACTCACAGTCGTGGAGGCCGCGCGTCTCGTTGACGGATGGGTTGCCGATGACATCGAGCAACGCGCTGGCGAACCAGTCCGGGACCGGGTCTGTGTCGAACGGCTGCGAGGCGTCCAGCCAGCCGACGTTGAGCCGCTCGTACCGCGGCCGGTAGCGCAGCGTGCCCCAGTCGTGTTTGACGGTGTCGTGGTCGAAGTGCGAGTACGCGTAGGGCGTCAGGTCCGCGAAGTAGGTCACCGAGGCAAGATATGGCGTCGGGTGCGACAAGCAGCCGATGAGGTCGGTCATGCGGTCGAGACCTGCACGTCGGTCAGGCCCGATGAGCAACGCCGCAGTCGGGACGTCCGGCTACCTTGGCGGCATCGACGCCGGCGGTTACACCCGACGACAAACAGACCCACTTCTCAAACCCGCTCTAAGACGTCGGGATCGGTTGCTTACATGGCGGTGTACGGCGTCGACCGTTCGGGCGTGAAGGTGTGGTCCCAGACGTAGGGCGATGCGTCCTGCTCTTCGCCGGGCCACCAGAACACCTCGGCGCCGTCCAGGTCGTCGCCGATCATGTTGAGCGACTCGACCTCGACCAGTGCGACGCGGATGCGGACGCCGTGCGCGTTGACGTAGGTCTGTTCGGCGGCACGCCCGAGCTCCAACGCTCGGGCAAGCGCGCCCGCGTGATCGGTGGCCTTGAACGTGTAGACAGAGACGCTCGGCAGGTAGTAGCCGGCGTCTTCCGTGTAGTGGGCGAACCGTGCCGTCGCGCTGAACCACACCGGCGGCGAGCCGGCACCGCGTCCGTCCATGCCGGCGATCATCCACACCGGCGGCGAGGAACACCAGCCGTTTCACGCACACCGCCGCCACCGCGCGCACACTCGCCGCCGAGCAGTAGGGGCGCGGCGGCGCTGGTGTTCACGAGTGAGGCTCGGTGACGTCGTGGGCGGGGAGGCGCTTCGCGGCCGCGACGCCGGCGATGACGGTGAGCGCCGTGACCACGGTGAGGTACGCGCGGTCCGGCAGGGTGTCGGCGTTGCCGATCAGGCCGAAGACGGTGTGACCGGCCAGTGCCCCGGTGCACGCCGCCACGGTGTGGTGGGAGGTCCAGCCGCCGGCCGCGGACCAGCGGCGCAGCGCGACGAACATGGCGGCGGCCACCACGGCCGCGCCGCACATCGGCAGCAGCGCCCAGGCGCCGTGGGTGAACAGCGGCTGCCGTGCTCCCGCGAACGGCCAGATCGCGCCGAGGAACACCAGCGTCGTCACCGCCGTGAGCGCGCCCAGGACCGCGGGCGGGGGTGGCGTGGCGGGACGCGCGGGGCGGACCCGCACCCGCAGGGCGAGCAGCGTCAGCACGGCGATCGCGGCGGCGACGCCCACGACGGCGGGCAGCGGCATGATGTACCCCGGATCCTCGCTCGGCGGCACCGCGACCCGCAGCAGCGCGGCGCCGAGCAGGGTGACGACGCCGGCCGCGATGACGCCGCCGCGGCGCAGGTACGGCGCCGTGCCGTGGCGGGCGAAGCACAGCTCGGTGAGCGCGACCGGGACCGCGATGCTGAAGGCCGCGTGGTAGACGAGGTTCAGCTCCGCGTACGCGGTGTTGATGCCGAACAGCCGCGGCGCCCAGTCGGCGGCGTTGTACAGGTGCGGGCTGGTCAGGCTCTGCAGGGCCAGGCCCTCCTCGAGCAGGCCGTACGCGACGCCCATGAGCAGCAGGTGCGGGTAGCCGCCGCCCGTATGGCGGACCACCTCGCGCACGAACAGGGCGCCGGCGCTGTAGACGGGGGCGAAGACCAGCCAGGCCCAGGCCAGCCGCAGCGGCACCGTGCCCAGCGTGACCTCGGCGGCGACCGGGGCGAGGACGGCCAGCAGCAGCGCGGCGCGGCGGTTGCGCGGGCGCGGGTCGGGCACCGGCGGGAACGCGGCGCGGACCACCGGCCGGTTGACGGCGGCGATGAGCGCGGCGAGGACGGCGAGCTGGACGCCCTGCACGGCGCGCAGCCACGCCGGGTACTCGGCCGACACGAGCAGCCAGCCGACGGCGACGAAACCCAGGACCGACACGATGCGGACCCGGCGGTAGGCGCGGCGCGCGCCGGCCAGCAGCTGACGGGCCACCCACACGTACAGTCCGGCGACGACGAGGATCGGGATCGGCCGCGTCCACAGGGTGCGGGCGAGCTCGGCCCGGTCCGCGTGCGGGTGCCGGCTCTCCTGGTACGCCAGGACGTCGCCGCGGAAGAGCAGGGTCAGCGCCGCGAAGGCCAGACCGAGCGCGAGACCGGCGACGAGCAGGCCGACGACGACACGAACGGCCCGGCGTTGCTGCGGTGTCATCATGGCACCGACGCTAGGAACATGGCGGCGGCCGCACCTCCATCCGCCGACTGGTCCCGCGTCTCCGACTTCAGGCGGAGGGCCGGGGCCGGACCAGTCCGAGGTCGTATGCGAGCACGACGGCCTGGACCCGGTCGCGGACGCCGAGCTTGCGCAGGATCGACGACACGTGGGTCTTGACCGTCGCCTCGGTCACCACCAGCCGCTCGGCGATCTCGGCGTTGGTGGCGCCGCGGGCGAGCAGCATCAGCACCTCCCGTTCCCGCTCGGTGAGCTGCTCCAACGCGCCGTGCGGGGCCGGCGGCGTCACGTCGGTGGCCGCGAACCGGTCCAGCAGCCGCCTGGTCGCGCTCGGCGCCAGCAGGGCGTCGCCGCGGGCCACGACCCGGATCGCCTCGACCAGGTCGGCCGGGCGGACGTCCTTGAGCAGGAACCCGCTGGCGCCGGCCCGCAGCGCCGCGTACAGCGCCTCGTCGAGGTCGTACGTGGTGAGGATGATGACCCGTGGGGCGCCGGGCCGGCCGGTCAGCCGCTCGGTGGCCGCGACGCCGTCGAGCCCGGGCATCCGCACGTCCATGAGGACCACGTCGGGCCGAGTCTGCTCGACCAGCCGGATCGCGTGTTCGCCGTCGGAGGCCTCGCCGACCACCTCGAGGTCGTCGCGGGCCTCGAGGATCATCCGGAAGCCGGAGCGCACGAGCGCCTGGTCGTCGGCGATCAGCACCCTGATCGTCATGTCGTCACCTCCGCTCCGCGATGCCGCAATCGTGCCGTATCGTCCGCGCCGCGCTCATCGGGCCTGCTCCCCCGTCGGCAGCCGCGCCGTCACCTCGAACCCGCCGCCGGGCGCCGGCCCGGCCCGCAGCGTGCCGCCGAGCAGCGCGGCGCGCTCCCGCATGCCGGGGATGCCCTGTCCGGCGCCGGTGCCGGGGCCGCCGCGGCCGTCGTCGCGGACCTCGACGGACACCTCGGAAGGTCCGCTGCGGATCACCACCTCGGCCCTGCCCGCGCCGGAATGCCGGAGCGCGTTGGTGAGCGCCTCCTGGACGATCCGGTATGCCGACAGCTGCACGGTCAGCGGCACGTCCACGGCGTCGATGTTCTCCCGGTGTACCGTCACCGGCAGCCCGGCGGCGCTCACCGTCTCGGCGAGCCGCTCGACGTCGCCGAGGCCCGGCTGCGGCGCCGCCTGCGCCCCGGCGTCGCCCTCGTCGTCGGCCCGCACGGAGCGCAGGAACCAGCGCAGCTCGGCGAGGGCCTCGCGCCCGGCCTGCTCGGTGCGCCGCAGCGCCTCGCGGGCCCGCGCCGGGTCGACGTCGAACACGTCGTCGGCCGCGGCCGCCTGCACGACCATGACCGACACGGTGTGGGAGAGCACGTCGTGCAGCTCACGCGCGATCCGGGCCCGCTCCTCCAGCACGGCCTGCCGCCGCTCGGCGAGCCGCCGCGCGCCGCGGGCCCGCACCAGCGCGCCCCAGCTCCAGGCGAGCACGACGCCGCCGAGCCACAGCCCGGCCATCGTCCAGCGCCCCCGCGCGACGGCCGGCCCGCAGGCGGCGAGCACCGCGAGGCCAAGCCCCCAGAGCGTCTCGGTGGCGGGCCGCAGCCACGCGTACGTGCACACCGCGACGAACGCGAGGCCCGGGCCCGCGCCGGGGTACAGCACCTGCAGCCCGGCGGCGGCCGCGAGCACGACGGCGGTCCCGAGCCGGTGCCGGACCCCGAGCCACCAGAACCCGGCGGCCTGGGCGAGCACGAGCAGCACCGTTACGGTCCGCCCGGCGGCCCCGGTCACGACCAGCGGTGCGGGCGTGAGCAGCGGCGCCGACACGACGACGGCGCCCACGGCGGCGGCGACCCGCCAGCGCCGCGAGAAGCGCGCCGTGTAACCGTCCCCCATGCCGCCGTACGTTACCCGCGGTCCCGCTTGCGCGGGCTGCTCCGACTGCCGGGCCTCATCCTGAAGTCGTAGACGCAAGACCCGTCTCGAGACGGGTGTGCCCGGTCCCGCGAATTCGTACGGTTGATGCATGACCGCTGCGAAGTGGTCGTTCACGAGGGGGGATTTCGATGAGGACGAACGAGAACGCGTGGAGCGGGACCGTCGCGAAGAAGTCGCGCGCGCTGCTCGACGGCTCCAACCTCTACCGGCGCCTGAAGGTCCGGCTCGACGACGGGACACACCTGGATGTCAAGGTCGACCGGGAGCTGTGGAGCCAGCTCGAGGTCGGCGACCGGGTCGTGAAGGCCGAAGGCGGGCAGCCACGCCGCGGCTGACCGGTCCACGGAAGTTGCTTGCGGTCTATGTAGGGTGGTCTCGACCGAATGGTGCTGAATGCCATGCGGAGAGCCGAAAAAGCACGAAATGTTCAGAGGACGGATCCTGCAGGCAGGCATCGCGATCTGCGTCGTTGCCGTCGCCGTCCTCGGGTCGGGCTCCGCCGCCAGCGCGGCCCCGAATCGACTACAAGTACGCACCCGTGACCGGCAACGGCAGCTGGTGCGGTGGGACCACGGGCAAGTGGTTCACGATCGGCACCTTCACCCTGGACGCGAGCACGACCCCCGGCGGCATCACCAACGTCCAGATCATGGTCGTCGACCAGACCCACAAGGGCTCGGTGATCGTCGACTGCTACCGCAGCGCCTCACTGTGCCTTTGAGCAGTACCGTGCTGTGGTGATGGAGTCGGTCCCGGAGCTTGTCGCGCTGCCTCAGCCGAGGGCGCTCACCGAGGCGGAGCGGGCCCTGGTGGTCCGGCTGGTGGAGTTCGCCGGTGTCGCTGAGCTCGGCGAGCAGGTCGCGACGGTGCGCGTGGTCTCCGTCTGCCGGTGTGGCTGCGGGTCGGTGGGGCTGCGCAGCGACGGGCCGCCCGTTCCCGCGGCCGTGGTCGCCCGGCTGAGCGCCAACGGGCGCGACGACTACTTCGCCGTGTCGGCGTCCGGCGGGGGCGACGTCAGCGTCGTGCTGCACGTCGGCAGCGGGCTGGTCGTCGAGCTGGAGCTCTTCGCGGGCGAAGGCGTCCAGGTCGCCCCGCCGCGCGCCGACGGACTGACCGGCCTCTGGATCGGCTGACCCGGACGCCCGCGGGTGGGTCACCGGGCTGCGCCCGGGCCCGGAAGGACGCCGACGTCGGTGGCTCGTGTCGGCGTGCCGCAGTGGGAGGTGGGCGGTGCCGGTTCGTCAGAGCGAACCCTTGTCCGCGGTTCCGGCCGGGTGCGGCGCGGGGACCTGCACGTCGAGCTTTCCATGGAGCCTGCCCTGGAGCGCCGCGGGCAGGCCTGCGTTCCGCGGCGGTCAGAAGACGAACTGTTGCCCGCCGTCGATGTCGTACGTGGCGCCGGTGAGGGCGGTGTTGGTCATGATGTGGACGGCGAGCGCGGCGACGTCTCCGGGCCCCACGACGCGGCCGATCGGCAGCGTCGCCCGCAGTTCGTCTCGGCGTTCGTCGAGGCGGTCTCCGAGCAGGGACGCCGACAACGGGGTATCGACGAAGCCGGCGGCGATGAGGTTGACCCGGACCGGCGCGAGCTCCAGCGCGAGGGCAGCGACGAGCGGCGGCAGTGCGGCGCCGGCCGCGGAGGCGATGCCCAGCGCGGGACGCACGCGCCGGGCGCCGGTGCCGCCCATGAGCAGCAGCGTGCCGCCGGGGCGGACCCTGCCGGCGGCGTGGCGCGCGACCTCGACCGCCAGCACCGCGTGCCCGCTGATCGCCTCGCGTACCTGAGCCGCGTCCATCTCGAGCAGCGGCCCGTAGTGCGGGCCGCCGGCGGTGACCATCACGTGGTCGATCGTGGTCGGCAGGTCCTGGAAGAACGTGGCCAGCAGCGTCGTGTCGGTCGCGTCGAACACCGCCGTGCGCTGCGCGCCGACGTCCCCGGCCGCCTGCGCGAGCCGGTCAGCGCTGCGACCGGTGAGAACGATCTCGGCGCCCTCGGCCCGGGCCCGCCGAGCGGTCTCGAGACCGATGCCCGCGCTGCCGCCGATCACCACGACGGTCTGGTCTGCCAGCGCGAGCTCGCCCGGACGGGCAACCGCAGGGGTCGCGTTCACGTCGGCAGTTCGTCGAACCAGGCCCGTGAGCGGCAGGTACGGCGCTCCGCATCCAGACCGTTGACGGGGCGGTCCGGTCCGATGCGGACGCCTGCCGTCACGTCGGTAGTACTCAGAACAGCCTCCCTGAGCGGTGCACGGGACTTCCTCGACGGCGTCGCGGACGACCCTCAACATCCCACACGCGGCGGATCGGAACGTCCGGCCCGGGAAGGCCCGGGAAGGTTCGCCCGGCACGGGTGGGAGCGGCTCACCCGGCGGCGCCCGGGCCCGGGAGGACGTCGACGTCGGTGGCTCGCATCGGGGTGCCGCAGTGGGAGCAGCGCAGTTCGGCGTGGGCGATCTCGCCGCACGCGTGGTGGCGGTACAGGACCGGCGGGCCGGCGTCGCCGGCGGTCCAGCGGTCGCCCCAGCCGACCATGACGAGCAGCAGGTCGCACAGCTCCTGGCCCTTCGTGGTCAGCACGTACTCGTGCCGGGGCGGGCGGTCGGAGTACTGCCGGCGGGCCAGCACGTCCTGCTCGACCAGCCAGGCGAGGCGCTGCGTGAGGACCTTGCGGGAGATGCCGAGGTCGTCGTGCAGCTGGTCGAAGCGGTTGATGCCGACGTACACGTCGCGCAGGATCAGCGGCGACCACGGCTCGCCGATCACGTCGAGGGTGCGGGCGATGGAGCACGCCATGCCGGCGAACTGGGTGCGCTGCATTCCACCACTATAGGTTCCCTCAGGAGACTCTGTGCGATAGAGTTCCCTCAGGAAACCTACTGAGGGAGGTCGTCATGCCCCTGCCCGCGGTCGTCACGCCGGCGGAGTGGCAGTCAGCGCGCGACGCGCTGCTGGTCAAGGAGAAGGAGCTCACCCGCGCCCTCGACCGGCTCGCCGCCGAGCGCCGGCGGCTGCCGATGGTGCGCCTCGGCACGCAGTACCGGTTCGTCGCGCCGGACGGCACCGAGGCGAGCCTGACCGACCTGTTCGCCGGCCGGCGGCAGCTCGTCATCTACCACTTCATGCTGGCGCCCGGCCAGGACTGGCTGTGCACCGGTTGTAGCACGTTCACCGACAACCTCGCCCCGCACGCGCAGGCGCACCTCGCCGCCCGCGACACCCGGCTCATCCTCATGGCCCGCGCGCCGCAGGCGGAGATCGAGCCGGTCCGGCGCAGGATGGAGTGGACGGTCCCGTGGTACTCCAGCCACGGCAACGACTTCCACGCCGACCTGGGCATCGAGGGCTTCGCCCTCAGCGTCCTGCTGCGCGACGGGGACGAGGTGTTCCGTACCTATGCGACCACCGGCCGCGGCGTGGACCGGCTGCGCCTGGACTTCAACCTGCTCGACCTCACGCCGTTCGGGCGGCAGGAGACCTGGGAGGACTCGCCGGACGGCTGGCCGCAGACCGAGACCATGCGCTGGCTGCGCCCACACGACGAATACGACAACGAAGACGGAGACCACCATGCCTGAGCTCGACGCCGACGTAGCCCGCCTGGTCGAGGACGTCAACTACGCCCACATCGCGACGCTGCTGCCCGACGGCTCGCCGCACTCGGTGCCGGTCTGGATCGACCGGGAGGGCGACCGGCTAGCCGTCCTCACCGGGCCGGGGTCGCGCAAGGCCCGCAACGTCGCCCGGGACCCGCGGGTCGCCATCTCCATCATCGACCACGCCCAGCCGTACGCGACCGCGCTGATCCGCGGCCGCGTCACGGAGATCCTCGACGGCGACGACGCGTGGCGGGTGATCGACCGCATCGCCGTCAAGTACACGGGCGCGCCCTACCCGCTGCGCAGCGACCGGGTGGTGCTGCTCATCGAGCCCGACCGCGCCCAGGCACCGTCGTTCGGGTAGGTCAGCGGGTGTCGACCCAGACGCGCACGATGGTGTGGCTCGCGCAGCTGGTGTAGGACACGGCACCCACCGGCGCCCAGTTGCCCTGGCAGATGATGCCGCCGGCGCCGGGCATGAAGTGCTGCTGCAGCATCGAGACGCGGTGTTCGCCGGCACCGCCGGTGCACAGGCTCTGCGCCCAGTTGGACCCGTACGTGACGGTGCAGTCGGTCGGGGCGGCGCTCGCCGCGGCGCCGGTGGCGGCGAGCGTGCCCGCCGTGAGCAGTGCGCTGAGGGTGACCGCGGTCGCGAGCCGTGCCTTGGTGCCCATACCCACCTCATCTACTGTTAGGAATGTTAACGGTCGGACTGTAACGTCTCCGTCACGCCCCGTCTAGACTCATCCATATCAATGTGCGGCGGCGTGTCATGATCGTCCGCATGAGCGAATGGGCCTACAACGACCGCCCCGCCGGCGTCCGGTTCCTGCCCGACGAGGTCGACGAACCCGAGCGCGGCGAGATCGAGGACGAGATCTGGTCCTGGATCGTGCAGGGCCGGGACGACGCCGCCGGGTTCGTCGACTACTTCGACGACGACGAGCGGCGCGCGGGCCTCACCGACGACCAGCTCGCGGCCGCCTACGAGCAGGCCGTCTACGCGCGGCTGGACCAGCAGCGGCAGTGGGGCCCCGTGCGCAGCAACCTGACCGCCGCGTTCACCGAGCTCAACCAGCTCGGCGTCGTCGCGCGGGAGAACTTCAGCTGCTGCGGCACCTGCGCGTCCGGCGAGATCGACGACGAGCGGGACGACTCCCGGCACTGGCACGGCTACCTCTGGTACCACCAGCAGGACGCCGAATCCCTCGCCGCCAGCGCCACCGGCGCGGTCTACCTCGGCTACGGCGCCTACCCGCCCGAGGACTTCGACGAGGACGCCTACGAGGCCCTGCCGAAGGCCGAGCGGGAGGCCCAGTACCGGGCGGACCTGGAACGCTTCCTGGACGACCTGGTCTTCCCGGTGCTGCGCAGGCACGGCATGCACGTCGAGTGGAACCGCAAGCAGTCCACCCGCATCCTGCTCACCGGCGCCCAGTGGTACGCCCCGCTGGATTGAGCTAAACCGGTTGCGGCAGCACCGTGGCCGGGCCAGGGTGGGAAGAAGATCCGAGAGCGAAGGAGTCAGGGGATGCGAGCTGCGTCTGTGTTCACCCAGATGGCCATCACCGCCTATCTCGAGGACCTGACGCCCCTTGCGCATCCTGAATCTCGGCATCCTGGCGCACGTCGACGCCGGTAAGACCAGCCTCACCGAGCGGCTCCTGCACGCCGCCGGCGTCATCGACGAGCCCGGCTCCGTCGACGACGGCAACACGCAGACCGACACGCTCGCGCTGGAGCGCCGGCGCGGCATCACCATCAAGTCGGCGGTGGTGTCGTTCACCGTCGGCGACGTCACCGTCAACCTCATCGACACGCCCGGCCACCCGGACTTCATCGCCGAGGTCGAGCGCGTCCTGCACGTCCTCGACGGTGCGGTGCTCGTCGTGTCCGCGGTCGAGGGCGTCCAGGCGCAGACCCGCATCCTCATGCGGACCCTGCGCCGGCTGCGGATCCCCACGATCGTCTTCGTCAACAAGATCGACCGTGGCGGCGCGCGCGGCGACACCGTCCTGCGCGAGCTCGCCCGCCGGCTCACCCCGGCGATCGTGCCGATGGGCGCCCCGGCCGGGCTGGGCACCCGGGCGGCGGACTTCGTGCCGGCGCCGCCGCCGCTCGACGTCCTCGCGGAGCACGACGACGACCTGTTGTCGGCATTCGTCGACGGTACGGCGGTGCCACGCGACCGCGTCCTGCACGCGCTGACCACGCAGACCCGCCGGTCCGAGGTCCACCCCGTCTACTTCGGCTCGGCGGTCACCGGTGCCGGCCTCGACGCGCTCACCGCCGGCATCGTGACGCACCTGCCCGCGGCCGAGGGCGACCTCGACGCGGCGGCGTCGGCCAGCGTCTTCAAGGTGGAACGCGGCCCGGCCGGGGAGAAGATCGCATACGTGCGGATGTTCGCGGGCACCATCCGCGCCCGGGAACGCGTACACCTGCCGAACGGAGACCAGAAAGTCACCGGCATCGCCGTGTTCGACGACGGCGGCGCGGCCGATGCAGAGACCCTCACGGCCGGACGGATCGGCAAGGTTTGGGGCCTCGGCGCCGCGCGCATCGGCGACCAGATCGGCGAGCCGCACGGGGCGGCAGCGCACCACTTCGCGCCGCCGAGCCTGGAATCGGTCGTCGCGCCGGTGCGTGCCGGTGACCGGGGCGCGCTGTACGCGGCGCTCACCCAGCTCGCCGAGCAGGACCCGCTCATCGACGTCCGCCACGACGACGTGCGCGGCGAGACGTCGGTGTCGCTGTACGGCGAGGTCCAGAAGGAGGTCATCCAGTCGACCCTCGCCGAGGAGTACGGCATCGACGTCACCTTCCGGGACACCACGACGATCTGCGTGGAGCGGCCCGCCGGCACCGGCGAGGCACTGGAGATCGGGCAGAAGGACGGCAACCCGTTCCTCGCCACGATCGGCCTGCGCGTCGAACCGGCGCCACCGGGTGCCGGCGTCACGTTCCGGCTGGAGGTCGAGGCGGGCGCGATGCCGGCGGCGTTCTTCACCGCGGTGCAGGAGACCGTCACCGCCACGCTCCAGCAGGGTCTGCACGGCTGGCAGGTCGCCGACTGCACGGTCACGATGACCCGCTCCGGTTACTGGCCCCGGCAGAGCCACGCCCACCAGCAGTTCGACAAGAGCATGTCGAGCACCGGGCACGACTTCCGCAGCCTCACCCCGCTGGTCCTCATGGCCGCACTGCGGCGGGCCGGCACCGTGGTGCACGAGCCGGTGCACCGCTTCCGCCTGGAGGCCCCGGCCGACCAGCTCGGCGCGCTGCTGCCCGTCCTGTCCCGCCTGCACGCGGTGCCGGCGAGCACCGTCACGCAGGGCGCGACCTGCGTCCTGGAGGGCGGCATCCCGGCGGCCGCGGTGCACGAGCTGCAGGTCCGGCTGCCCGGCCTGACCCGCGGCGAAGGCGTGCTGGAGTCCGCGTTCGACCGCTACGAACCCGTGCCGGGCCCGCCGCCGGCCCGCGCCCGGACCGACCACAACCCGCTCGACCGCTTGGCGTACCTGTTGCGAGTCGTGCGCCGGGTCCCGGCGTGAGTCAGTGTCAGTGTCAGTGTCAGTGTCAGTGGAACACGATCGGGTGGCCGGACGCGATGCTGACGCGGCACGCCTCGTGCAGCGTCAGCCACACCATCTGTTCGGTCTCGAACGGGTCGCCCTCGGCGCCGAGCCGGTCGGCCTCCGCGTCGCTCAGCGAACCGTCCTCGTCGAGCTGGACGCCGATCCGCGGGGCGACCCGGCGCAGCTCGTCGAGCAGGCCGTGGCTGGAGCCGACGATGCCGCCACCCGGGCCATCGTCGAGGAAGACGGGATCCGCGAACGGCACCGGGACGTAGAAACCTTCACAGTCCGAGTGGCACAGCAGGTGCGAGTCGAGCATCGACGCGGCGTCGTCGACGAACCCGTCCGCGTCCTTGAGATCGCCGTCGACGACCGGCGTCACCGGCTGCCCCTCGACGTGCAGCGCGTAGGCCCGCCGCAGGTAGTGCAGGCACGAGTACGGGAAGCTGCCCACGTGCGGCCGGGCCAACCCGGTCGGCGGCGCCCCGTCCGGCGGCGTCCACGCGTGCCCCTCCGCGGCGAGCGCGGCGGCGAGCCCCTCGAACTGCCGCCGGTAGTGCTCCTCCCCCTCCTCGTCGTAGCCGATGCACGGGTTGCCGACAGTCACCGCAAGTCCCATGCCCGCGATCATAGAGCCGCGCTGTGTGAGGATGGCGGGCATGGTGGTGCGCGCGTTGCGGTTCGGGTCGATTGCGGAGACCTACGAGCGGTTCCGGCCGGAGTACCCGTCAGAGCTGGCCGACCTGATCCTCACGTACGCCGGCAGACCCGTCCGCACCGTCCTGGAGATCGGCGCCGGGACGGGCAAGGCCACCCGCTGGTTCGCCCGCCCGGGCGTGACGGTCACGGCGACCGACCCCGACCCCGCCATGCTCGCCGAGCTGCGCAAGCACGTGCCGGCGGACGTCCGCACCGTCCAAGCCGCGTTCGAGGACCTTTCGCTGGACTCGCGGCACGACCTCGTCTTCGCCGGCGCCGCCCTGCACTGGACGGCACCGGAGGGCCGCTGGTCGCGGATGGCCGACCTGGTGGAGCCGGGCGGCGTCTTCGCGAACTTCGGCGGCCCGGTCCAGCTCTCCGACCCCGCCGTGGAGGCCGCGGTACAAGCCGCCCGCGCCCCCTTCCTCGACACCGACGAGATCCCGTCCCCGGACGGAACACCCCCGGAGCAGGCCATGCAGTGGCCCGGCACGGAGCTGCAGCGCTCGGAATGGTTCCACGACGTGCGCCAGGCACAGCTCCCCCGCCGCCTCACGATGACCGCCACCGACTACGTCGGCTACCTGTCCACCGTCTCGGCGTACCTGGAACTCCCCGAGCAGCCCCGCCAGCAGGTGTACGACCGGATCCTCCGCACCCTGCCCCCCACGGTCGAGATCACCGCCGACATCATCGCCCACCTCGCCCGCCGCCGCTGACCTCCACCTCCCACTGGATGTGTCGCGGCCGCCCTGTCCTCGCGGGTGTGACGGAGCAGATGTGGCACGGGAACCCGGACACCTCACTGGTCATCCGCACCGGATTCGCGCACGAGCACGAGTGGCTGCGGATCCAACCGGCGATCACTGAACCTCAGAGCTGTGGGCCGTCCGGAACAACCTCCCGATCGCGAACATGAGCTGGGACGACTTCGCCGACAACATCGACGCCGACGGCATCTACCGCGGCGCCGGGTAGCCCTTCAAACACACGGGCACGTCAGCCAGCACCGTTGTACTTCCACACCACTGCCACATCAGGCTTCATGCGCACCCACAGTGTCGAGGCCGGCGAGCCCTCCGGGAAGTCCAGACGCAGCAGTTCGCGACCATGGATGCGCTCGACCCCGACACTGCGTACTCCACGAAGATCCAGGTCAAGCAGCTCGGCGCCGCTGGGAGCGACACACAGCCGGAGCCGGACGATCTCGTATCCGGGATTGATGTCCATCTCGATGTCGTAGCCGCTCCGCGTGGTCCGGAACGTCACGGCCGTAGACGGCCACAGCTCGCGCCAGTCGAATTCATAGCCGGCCGCACGCTCGTCCTCGGCGTACCGATAGACCGGCTCGGCCTCGAACAGCCAGATCAACTCTTCGTAGCTGGGGACCGGCTCCATCACCATCAAACGATGATCACACGCCACCGGCCACGATCCGGCGCCTTCAAGAGCAGGCGTCCGGTTCGCACATGTGCTGATCAGGGTCGGCGTGGCGCGGCGGCTCGGTAAGGTACGCCCAATGCTCGAGTCGCGACGGCGTTCAAGCCCGCCCAGACCCAGCACTGGGTCGCGGAGATCATCGAGCGGCGCGTCACCGACCCCACCCAGCTGCCCACGGACATGGCCGTACTCCCCGCCGACCCCAGCGAGTGGCAGGTGTGGCTGGCGGAGTCCGCGCAGCGGGTCGCGAGCGCCTGCTCCGACGACGCGCTCGACGCCCCGGTGTTCAACGCCGCGGCAGACGAGCGGTCCGGGACACAGTTCTGGCTGTCCAGCGTCCTCAACGAGACGGTCGTCCACGGCTTCGACGCAGCCAACGCGGCGAACCGACCCGCCGACATCGACCCCGACATCGCCGCCGCGCTCATCAGCAACCACCTCGCCATGCTCACCTCCCCCACGTGGGCGATGCAGCGCTCCGAGTCCGCCCACGCCATCCGCGGCACCGGCCAGACCCTGCAGTGGCTGGCCACCGACACCCCGGCCGACACCGGCGCCTGGCTCATCGAACGACGCCCCGACGGCGCGACCTGGCAGCCCGGAACCCACCAGGCCGACGTGACGATGACCGGCCCGGCGGGATCGCTACTGCTGACCTTGACCCGACGACTCCCCCTCACCGACCACGAATCCACCGGCATCACCATCGACGGCGACACCGTCCTCGCCCAGCACTGGCTCGACAACACCGCCCACGCCGCCGACTGACCGGTGTGCGCCCCCGTGCTTCATGTCCGGGTGGACGACGCGGAGCAGTGGTTCCGGCGAGGCGGCGAGCTTGCCTACGACGGCGGCCCAGCCGAGGCCGAAGCGCTGGCGCTGCTGAGCGCGGCGGTCGCGGCAGGCCACGGACCGGCCCTCGTCCGGCTGGCCACGTTCCTGCTCCACCAGTACTCGGAAGCCGACCCCGCGTCCCACGCGAAGGCAATGCGGCTGCTGGACGAGGCAGTAGCGGCCGATGTACCCGGCGCCCGGAACATGCTCGGCGTCACGCTCTGGGACGACGGCGCGCTAGACAATGCCGAGGAATCCCTGCGGGCCGCAGTCGCCGACGGCGACCCGGACGCACCGGTGAACCTGGCCGGACTACTGCACCAGAAGGGCAACGACGCCGCGGCGTTCACACTGCTGAGGCAAGCGGCAGAGCGCGGCGACGGCCCGGCGTACTGGATCGTGATGCGGCTCCTGCCACGACACAGCCGGGCCGCACAGGAGATAACCACGGCCTACGAGTCGGCGACCTCCCCGGAGGACCGGCCGGTGTGCGTCCTGTTCCCCGCCGACGCGTGGCAGCTCGACGCCTCGGTACTACCGGTCGAATAACTGCCGTCCCGGCGCTTCCAATGCCGTGGGCCAGACAGCACAGGCAGTCGTCCGACAACGGAACCGATCGCAGGTGGACGCACTTCTCCACAACCGCGGGAACGGTCGTCACGTAAGCGGAAACCGGAACACGGTGCCGATGCCAGGTCGAGCAGGATGACGCTGAGGCTCGAGTCAGCCGCGCCGATGACGAGGTACCGGTCGCGGGCGAGCCCGAACTGCCAGCCGCTGCCCTCGTCGTACGCCTCGACGAGCACCCATGCCTGCTCGGTCGCCGGCCCGTCGAGCAACTCGGCGATCCCGAACAGGTCCGTCGCCCCGTCGAGTCCGACCCATCCATCGCAGTACGTCAGAAACTGCGCGTACGACATCGGGAGATCGACGCGTCGCCTGAGCGCAGCCAGTGCCGACGGGTTCGCGCCCGGGTTGGGACCGCCGTGTCGGAAGATTTCGTGCACGTCTGCCCGTTGCACATCGCGTCCGACCGCTGCCGCCCGTTCCACCACATCCCGGAACCCGACCTCCACGCTGCCTCCATCTGTCCACAGTGTGCCGAACCCGTCGCCGCTCGCGCTCACCAAGGCCAGTCGGCTTGCAGGTCTCCGGGCTCTTCGCCGGGCCAGACGACGAACGCCGCCGTAGCGGACTCGTCGCACACCAGCTGCGGGCTCGCCAGCGCCGCCAGGGCACACGCCGCCCTCAGTACGGCAGCGGGGTTCGGCTTCCGGAACGTCACCGTCTCCACCGCCGCATCCGCCGTGACGGCCGGCAGACTGCTGCTCTGGCCGACCGTGTACACGCTGACCTCACCCAGATCCAACGCTCCGTCACCGGCACAGACAGCAGTCCCCGGACACTCCGGCAACCGTGAACCGGCGGGTTCATCAACGACCTCGAACCAGTCTGGCAGGATCACGATGGCCGGATCACCGGCCGTCTCATCGAAGAGTCCGACCTGCCTGCCGTACGTGCGCGACTGGCGGATGCCGCTGCCGCAACAGCCATCCCGGTGTACGCCGAGCAACGCCACCCCCTGATGACGGCCGTACTTCCCGACTCCGACGGAGTCCTGCGCGCCCGCTGGACTGCATAGCCGGCAAGGAATGGATGCGCGCATCTGCCGCCGCCCGCTCACTGCCGTGCGCCCGCGTCTGGGCTACAGCTGAGGCACGACGCGCAGCACCGCGCCGGTCTCCGGGTCGATGACCACGAGAAGGCCGCCGCCGCGGGCGTAGGCCGGGTCGGAGAGCAGCACCTCAGCTTCCGCCGGGCTCCGTGTGATCCGCGCATCGGCGAGTGAGCTCCGCCCCCGCGCAGCGGCGGCCGTCCGCGCGGCCGCGATGATCTCGTCGTCGGTCAGGCCCGGGCCGCGGAGCGGAGGGCTCGACGTATCAGAGTGATCAGCCCTCGGGCCTGGGTGGCCCGCCGAAGGGGTCGCGCTTTCATCGCTCACGGTCCGAGAGTGCCATAGCCAGCGATGCACGCGTCGCCTTCGGCCGTCGCTTTGGAATGGGGTGCTGGTCGATCCCGGTGGCTTGCGCGCCCTGGGTGGTGCAGGCTGTCAACGCCTGTTGTTGCGGCGTACCAGGAAGACGACAACGCCGACAACGACTGCGATGCAGCACAGCGTGCTGGTCAGGCGGCCAAGGGAGTACGCGATGTCTTCCGCTGCGTCTCTGGACGCTTGCGTCCCGGAGTCCGCCCAGGCGGGAGCACCGGCGGCGGCCGAGGCGACGACACCGGTGGCGGCGGCGCAGATGCGCGCGGACAGGACTCGAAGGCTCACGATTCGGCAGCGTAGATCATCATCATCGTTGCCACAATCAACTTGCCAAGCCAGGCGTCCGGGTAGCCGCGATGAGCTCGACTACCACCGTCTCGAGGGCACTTCGCTATCGGTCGGGCGCTACGTAGCATGTTCGGCGTGCTGAAGAGGGCTGCGCAGCCGACCGGGCTCGACGCCATCTTGGCGCAGGCGGGTGCGCTGTTGATGTCGTTCAACGGCCCGGTGTGCGACCTGTGGGCCGTCGCGCGGCAGGCGTCGGCGGCCGATCGTTTGCGCCGGGCGGTTGAGGAACGTGGCTTTGCTGTGGACGGATCGCTGCGCGAGTCGGACGATCCGATGCCGCTGCTGCAGTACGCGCTGACTCGCGACGATCCGGGCCTGCACTTGGCCGCTGACGACCTCATGACAAGTGTGGAATGGGAAGCGGTGCCGAACGCAGTGCCTACGCCCGGTGGGCACGAGACGATCCGGGCGGCGCACGCGGCAGGCAAACCGGTGGCGATCGCCAGCGACGCCTCGCAGATGGCCATCGACGGGTACCTGAAACGGCACGACTTGGCGGTGCTGGTGACCGCTGTCGGGCGGTACAACTTCGCACCGGGGAAGTTCAAGCCCGCGACCTGGTCCGCCGCGTTCGCTGCGGCGCGTCTCAAGGTCGACACGCACGCGTGTGTCTTCATCGCCGCCACAACGCTGGACGTGCAGATGGCCAGGGCGCTGCGCATGCCGAGCATCGGCCTCGTGACACCGCGGACAGCGGGCGCAGCGCTTCGGGACGCCGGCGCCGACCTGGTGCTGGACACGGACGGCATGTACCTCATCGCTGAGTCACTGCTGCGTTCAGCCTGAACGGCTGTCGTTGGGTTTCGACGTCAGCCGTCGAAGGTGTCGGCGGCTCCGGGACGGATGCCGAGCCTGCGCTGGGCCTCCTGCAACGACAACATCCGTGCCCCGTCAGGGATGTCGAGCTTCGTCTCGACCAGTACGGCGTTCTCGGCGTAGAAGGTCTCGTCGAACGGGGCGAGGCCGGCCGCGGCGCAGTACTCGGCCAGCGTCGCGCTGATGAACCGGTCCTTGACCCGTCGGGCACTGTAGGCGTCCGGACGCTCGTACGGCTTGACTGTCCCGAGCGCGTTGAACTCCCACCGGGTCCCGTTGTGCGACACCATCACCGACCGGACCATGTTGCTGAAGCCACCTCGCCCAGCGGCAGCCGCAGCAAGCCGAACGTCGACGTGACCGGCGCGAACCGCTCCGACAGCAGGGTGAGCATCGCACTGCTCCTTCTGCTGTTGCTGCTCAGGATGCGTTTCCCGTGCGGAATTCCTCGGTCCGACAGCGTCTTGTCGGATTGCACATTGTAACGGTTCCCATTCAGCGTGTATTGCCAGGGCGCACGGACGGCGGGCTGTTGGTGATCAGGAGGTCCAGGAGTGCGTCGCGTGCCTTGATCCGATCGGCGGGCAGGCTGCGGACGATGTTGATCGCCTCGGCGATCTCCGGGCTTGGGCCCTCGTCGAGCATGGGCATCGTGATGGCGACCTTGCGGGGCAGGCCGTGCCAGACGGCGACGCGCCAGTCCTGGGCCTCGGCGCGAAGCGTGGCGATGAGTGTCTCGCGCTGCTGGAGGGCGACGAGCTCCGGGATCACGACGGTGGTCAGCTCTTCGCGCAGCACGTCGACGCATACGTCGGCTGAGGCGGCGTCCCGGACCACCCAGCCATCGCGCCCGAGGACCGGATGCAGCCAGCCGGCATGTCTGCGCTCCGGATGGCATTGCTTGTCGAACAGGCCGTCGTGGAAGCCCGGCGTCTTCGGTGCCTTGTCGAGCAGGAATCGGGTGCTGAACTGCCACCACGGCTGCGGCACCAACGCCAGGTTCACATCGAAGCGAACCTCGTCGGCGGTGTTCCACCGCGAACGTGCGAGATTCACCACCGCGACATCGCCTCGGCCGGACCGCAGGCACCAGGTGGGCGCCGTACCGGTGAATCCCGCGCCGCGCAATGTGGGGCCGACGCTGTCACGCAGCATCGCGCGGAAGGACTCCTGTGCAGTCACCTGGCAAGCATGGCAGTGACCCGGATACCCCGACCGCGCCCGCCACGCGAACCGCTATCGGCGGTTCCACCACCGCCGTCTGGGCGGCTCGGCCTCGCCGCCTGAGGCGACCAGGGACCGCGCCGTGGACTTGCTGATGACGAGACTGACTTCCTCAGTGGCGCTGTTGACCAGGATGCCCTCACAGTCGGCATCGGTTGCGGCCATCTGCAGGACGACCGCGCCGGACACGCCGACGTTGAAGCGCGGACCGAAGTTGCGCAGGGCTGCCTCGGGGTCGGCAAACGTCAGAATGCGCGCCTTACCGTCACCGTGGGTGGTCTGACCCGCGCCCAGATCGCTGCCTGCCACGAGGCGACCGGAGGCGTCCAACACCGGTGTGCCGTTGGTTACGATGCCGACCGTACTGGTGCGAAAGAGCGTGACGAACCGCTCGTAACTCTCCGGACTGCGGGTAGCGGCATGCTCGCCCATGATGTCCGACAACGGACTGTCGCTCATGGCCGGTTACCGTACCCGGCCTCAATCCGAACGCCGCCCCCGCACCGTGACCGACGCAGCATCCGGCGATCGATCGGGCGGGTCGGACCAAACCGGTTCGAGCCGCCCTTGTACGCCGTAGAACAGGTAGGGCCGAAGCTCGGCGGATTGCTCGAGCAGGCGGTGGAGTGCGTACGGGCGGCCGCCCTGTACGGCAAGAATCGGCTGGCCGGCCAGCAGTTCGCGAAGGGGGCCGATCCGCCATGTGACGGCGAGCAGCTTCCTGAGCTGGATCAGGGTCGCGACGGAGTCGGGCGGCACCTGGTCGACGTAGATGTCGGCGGTCTCGGGCAGGTCAGGGGTGAACCCGGCCGGCGGAGCGTGGCAGTCACAGTCAGCGAGTTCCTCGACGTTGGTTCGCCCTCGGCAGGCCTGCGCCAGGTCATCGGC
The DNA here is from genome assembly GCF_040674675.1 of Dactylosporangium sp. NPDC049742. Classification (NCBI taxonomy): domain Bacteria; kingdom Bacillati; phylum Actinomycetota; class Actinomycetes; order Micromonosporales; family Micromonosporaceae; genus Dactylosporangium; species Dactylosporangium sp. NPDC049742. The sequence goes on from NZ_JBFANF010000013.1 coordinate 61,393, forward strand.
CACGGGCCAGCACTCCGGCGGGTAGCCCTCCTCGTGGGTGGCCCAGCCGAGATTGCCCGCGTGCGCGGCGACCACTGGGTACTCGCCGTCGGCGTTGGCGGGCTCGCGCATGTCGAACAGGTAGAACACGCCGCCGCCGTTGAACGCGAACGGCAGCGCCCCCGGCATGTACTCCGGAAGGTGGTAGGCCAGCGTCATCGCCCGTACTCCGCTTGGGCCATCGACCGGGAACACCTGCAACCACCGCTCACCGTTGCCGAAGTCGCCGCCGCCCGACCACGCCAGCAGGGCGAGGTAACTGGGCGGCAGCGGCCGTTCGGGCAGCCGCCACCGGCCGGCGTCGATCGGCCGGTACGAGGCGTGCTTCGGGCCGCCGGGCGGCGACACGGCGACGTCGGCGATCTCCTGCTCGGTGGGCGGCCGGCGCACCTCGGTCACGAAGTCGGCAAGCTGCCGCTGCGTAGCTCCCGGCCGAGTATTCCGGTACTCGAACACCGACGACCAATCCACAGCGCCAGATCATGCCGCACGGCCGCCACCCGCGCCCACGTCGTAGCAAATCGTGCGACGCCCGGCGCGGCGGCTCGTCACAGCACCCCGTCGTCGACCTGTTCCAGGACGAGCGACCACCACCCGGCCTCGACGGCGCGTCCGTCGATCTCCCTCAGGGTCTTCTTGAGCCGCTTGACTCGGGCAGCACGGTTGTCCGGCCTGCCGACGGCCGGCTTGATCTCACCACGCCGGAACGCGGCGAGCTTCTCAGCCATCTGCTCGGCCGTGTACGTCGCCGGCGGCGGATCATCGTTGGCCGCGAAGAACTCGCCGAACAGGTCGAGGAACCGGCGCAGCGCGTCAACGGAGGAGTTCATCGGCACCCGGCTGCGCCGAAGCGGGGAGTACGACCACACCGCGCCACCGCTGTCGAGCCCGACCAGTTCGGTGGTGGGGTCCCACACGTAGCCGATGACCGACAGCCGCTCGCCGTCCACGATCACCTCAGCCGGCGTGGCCGTGGTGTCCAGCACGACACCGAGCGTGGCGTCACTCGATCCCATGACCACCCCCGCGGCGAAGACTACAACGCCGTGCATGCGCGCGCTCATGCCGATGACAGGATGTTCCGATGATCGCCGTCGCCTACCTCGCCGTTGACAGCCCTGTTCGGCACCGCCTGACGTAACGTAGATCGTGCTGGTAAGCGATGATCACAGGGTGGCCATTCCATCAGCACTACGCGAGTCATTGCATGAACCAGTGTTCTGGGCGCGGTACACCTTCGCCCATGAGGACGGCCCAGGAGCCGATCGGCTCGGCGACATCGAAGACCTGCTCGACGACGAGGACGAGCCGGAGGCGGACGATGAAGCACGCGATGTGGAGTTCGCCGTCGGCGGCGGCTACCGCATACTGCTGACCGTCGAGAGTCAGATCGACCACTACAGCCTGGGAATGGTCGCCCCGGACTCGGCCGATACCGCTGAACTGGGCTGGGACGACCTGGCACACTGGCACCCATACGCGCTCCGCTGGTCCGAACTCGACCTGATCTGCCGGGCGATCGCAGCCCTCGACCCGCAACTGCCGCACCCCGGGGCACCGCTTGCGCTGCTGTGCCGATTCGCCGCGGTCTTCGAGGACGACGACGTGGACCACGCCGTCACCACCGTAGACGCGGCGTACGCCTCGCTACGCCCGCAACAATGGGACGGCTACTGGCCGCGTGGCACCGACTGGCTCGACCGGGCGGACTTCCGCGGTCAAAACGTGGTCTGGCAACGTGACCGCGCTGGCAACTTGTGGGCCCGTCAGGAAGATGACCACGAGGCGGACTTCTACACCACCCGCGTGGAACCGGCAGCCGGTACAGAGCACTTTCCGTACGCCCAGCTACAGGCCCTGCTCGCCGCCGCAGCCGCCACGGTGAAGATCAGCACAACCTGATCAACACGATCACCAGTCCGTCAGGCGCCGAGGCGCGAATACGCACGCATCTGCCGCGATGCGGATCGCTGCAATGCGTGACGGCTCTTCCGGCGGCAGGTCGTGTCCGTGGAGCGTGTCCGGGGCCTGCTGTGGCCCGCTGCGCGGGTAAATGACGATATGACGTTGCAAATGGTTGTACAGGTCCCTATGGGTATCAGCGACGATGACCTCGGTGTTCGGCATCGCCTGGAGGAGGAACTCGACCGAACGTTCGGCGGCCGGTCAGCCCCGTCACTGCGGGTAGCAGGCTCGGGGAGGGCCAGGCTTCCTGTCCTGCTGCTGATCGGATTGGCCCGACCGTAACGCGTTGCCAGGGTGATGGTCAGGCCGGGATTCGCTCGGCAAACCCTGCGCGGGACTGCGGCGCCGGGAAGGGAACCGCGAAGTACTGGGTCTCGTGCGCGACCCGGCCGTCGGTGAACTCCATGATGCTCACCGAGTAGGTGGGCGCGCCGTCGTAGGTGATGACGCATTCGCTCACCCACAGGTCGCCGCTGCCGCTGATACGCAGCACGGTGAAGTGACGGTCAGCGGGATGGGCGCCGCGCTGAGCGGCGATCGTGGTGCGGCCGCGGAACCGTTCGCCCGATTGGGGGTAGTCCAGGATCGCGTCCTCGGCGTAGAGGGCGTGCTCCGCCGCGAGCTCGGCCGCCTCTGACGCCCGCCAATGCTCCTCGATCGCAGCGCGGGTCCGCTGGTCGGCAATCATGGCTTCGGCCCTCCTCCTGGTGCTGATCGTCGCGGCGCTCTTCCCACAGCCGTGACGCTCAACCCGTTTCTGCTGATCACGTTTTCTGCTCATGCCGCTGATCCTGCGCGGCGGCAGGATGGTGAGGCCGCAGTGAGTGACGGGAGTGGCGACCGCCGAGGCCTCCTGTCCTGCTGAGCTTCAGTTCACTCGCTCATGCCTTCTCGAGACCGATGCGGGGCTCCGATCTGATCGGGACATTGCAGGTGGTGATGGCTTGCTGTCCTCTCATCCGTGCTGCGGATCAGCTGCTCGGCGGAGGGGGCGACTCGGGCGACGAGGAACTTCGGGGCCATCTCGCAGTAGCTGTCGGTGATCAGTTCGGCGATCTCTGTCCAGTCGGTGCGGTCGCCGAGGATGGCAGCGGCGACGTTGCGGCCCCATGGGGCCCGAAAGAACGGGAAGCCGCGGGCGGTCAGGCCGAGCAGGTCGTCGATCGGTACGCGAAACGTCATCACGGTCGGTGCCTCACCGGCGATCAGATGCTGGGCGTAGAGCGGAAAACGTTCCGGGTCCGGCGTGTAGACGTGGGCGACTGTCCGCGTGCGGATCCGCCAGCGGACGCCGATCCAGGCCGGTTCCTCGTATGTGTCGGGCAACCGTCGGCAGATCGGTCGCAGCCGGTCCAGGATCTCCGGCGGCACGTCTCCAGGGCCGGACATAGGCAGACAATAGACGGTTGGCAGCAGACTTCGTGCGCCGGTCGCTCATCGTCTGATGTCTCACGTGATCCTGACAGAGAGGGGACGGCGTGACCGCGCTCAGAGCCCACTCCCAGCCGTTGACTCCATGTACTGTCCGGCCAGTCTCAGCCTTCAGACTTCAGGCGCTGGGTCGGCCGCTACGCAAGCTTGATCGGCTGCGCGGACATGCCGCAGCGGGCGCGCGGCGGCCGGCCACAGCTCGTCACCGACGGTGATCGTCTCGTCGATGTCGAGGCTTCCTGTCCTGCCGATGACCGCACACTCGATCATTCGGCCGAGCAGCGACCCCACCGGAGTTGGCGGCGAGGTACGCGACAGCGACCAGGACCCGCGCGTGCGGACGTGACTACTCCTTCGCTAGCAGCAGGACAGTGAACGTGCCAGCAAGAAACTCATCGGTCAGCCGGACACCTGTGAGTATTTCGGCCAGCGCGAGCGCAGGCGCATACCAGTCCTGATCCCCCAGTTCCAGGGCTTCGACGACCTGCACCACGCCGACGGGCAGGCCGTCGTCGCTGGGATTGTTGAGATCCAGCCAGAACGCCGTCTCACCGGCGACCGCCACGGTGAAGGTGGCCGGTCCGGCGATGCTCCAGAACACGTTGACGGCCCGTACGCCCGCCACGGCGTGCAGCACGGGTGCGGATTCGCCGCGATAGCCGCTGACTGGCTCGATGACCACGATCCACTCGCCTACCTCGCGGACCAGGACGGTGTCCATGCCCGGTCGTTCGACCAGCACGACGTCGATCGCCTCATCGATAGCCCGGATCGCCGCGTCCGCCGGATCGCCGCCAAACGCGCGAAGGACGGCCTCACGGTTCGAGCCCTCGACGTAGGTGACGCCCATGCCCTCGTTCAACTGCGGCCATGACTCGAGCAATGCCGCGTAGTGGGCAACAACTTCGCCGTACACACCGGCAACATACCTGTCCCAGCTCTCGTCCGGGATTGTCCGACCTCCGCCGAAGTCGGAAGTGTTCGCGAAGAGTCGCGTCGAACAAGGTCAGACGGCCGCATCTGCCGCCGCGTGCGCGCCGGCGGCTTGATCACGTTTCCGGACATGCCGCCGTCAGTGCGTAGCTTGTAGTACATCGCCACGAGGAGTGCCATCGTGGAGAGTGGCTGGTGCGCGGTCGATCAAGGGTCCCGCCGCGGCGGCGCCGCCAACACCGTCAACAGGGCGTGGTCAACGACGCTCGGCCCAGGGTCCGGAGGGCGCCGGTGCAGTTCGGTGGCGGGCGCTCTGGGCCGGGTGCGGCGGAGTCTGCCGGTCACCGGCCCGGGGATCGCAGACGTCCGGCGCGGGTCTTCGCGAGGTTGCGGACCCGCTTCGTGCGGCCGGCCTCGCCCAGCACCGCCAGTACCGCGGCTGAGTCGGCCTCCTCGACCACTTTGCGCTGGAGCCAGTTGGACGCGGCCGCCAACGCCTCGCGATCCACCGGCTCGCCGGACTGCAGCGCCTTGAACAGGGCCCACTCCTGCACCCGCCGCGCGATGAACCCGTCGGCGCCCACCGCGTCCACCACCGGCTCCGCCCACGCTGCGAACGACGCCGCCGAGGTCAGCCCTTCGGCCCGGCTGTCCACAAGAGACATCAGCACCGACTCCGCCATGAGCCGGTCAGGATCGGCGAGCAGGGCTACGAGCAGCGCCGGGTCGTCATCGGGCCCGCTCTCCCGCACGGCAGCGCTGAGCTGGTGGAATCGGGCGCGCCCGTCGGCCGGATCGTCGTTGGAGGTCACCCGGCGAGGGTACCGGCGCTTGAACACTGCCCCGCCCCCGCTTCCGGGGCGGGTGCAGCGCGGTCGCCCGCGCCGCAGCGGCGCACTCCGGCACCCGGCGTGCGAATCCAGACCTGACCCCGCTCGCGGGTCACGCGCCGCGCAGCCAAGCCCCTCCGCCACCCCGTCTTCCACAGGACGGCCGGCATGCCCCCGAGCACCAACACCATGATCGGATGCGCGGACATGCCGCTGGTCTCGCGCGTCGAGGTCCCGTGGATGTAGCGCGCTATCAGGAAGTTCCCAGCTTTGCCAGTCCGCTGTGCACAGCAATTGGTGGTTTCGTTTCAAGCGCGCGGATGTGCACGGTGCAATCGCGCTCCACATGGACTGCGAAGGGAGGGAAGTCATGCCAGTCTCTCGCGAGATGTGGCGAACGGTCCGGTACGCCCTAGGAAGCAATAGCCGGACCGTCCGCCTCTGCGTGATCGTCATCGTCGTAGTTGTTGCCTACGTCGTGATCGGTCATCACTAGGGTTGAACGTTAGCGGGTTTGGCTGAGAAGGAGCTGGCAGGCGGTATAAACGTCCCTTGGCCGCCTGCCATGCACCCTGAATCGACCACTGCACAGCCGATCTTGGCTCCCGCTCAAGCCGCGATTACGCTGCTCGAGTGTCATCAATCCCTGCCCCATCACGGCGTCGCCTGGCCGGGCTCGTCAGCATGTCGGTGATGGCGTTCGGTGTGGCGGGATGCGCGTCGCAGCCACAGGCCGATCCGGCATCGTCGCCGCCGTGGTCGCCGCTGTCGGTGGCCTCGAGACCGGTACTGTCACCGACCCCGAGCGTTAGCGGCCCGACGGCCGGACCGAAGCTGGTGATCCGGTCGATCCGCGCGGTGCCCGAGCGGGTCGGCCTGCCCTGCAACGCATCGCAACCACCGGCGGGACCTGAGGTCACCGTAGTCGTCGACGCGCTCGACACCCCACCCGAGAAGCTCATCATCCGGCTCGGGTACGACGCTGGGCCTCCCTCGCCGTACCAAGGGGATGTCCGGATGCCGTACGACGCCGCCCGCAAGGCGTTCGTGTACACATTGCCGCCCGTCACCCGGCACACGGTCGGCCCAGCGGCGATACGCATCGGCCTCTTGGTGTTGGCGGAGCACCCCACACGTCCCAGTGCTGCGGCACTGCCAGAGAGCGAGGAGATCCCGTTCGACTTCATCTGCATCGACCCGTCGACGGTGCCACGAACAGCGACCAACTCACCACCACGGCTCCCTGGCCGGAACGGCGCCGCTCGTGGTTCGTCTCGCTCAGGCTGTTGGCGGCAGTGTGGTCAGCGTTCGTGTGGAAGGCGACATCGACCCCGTCCTGGCGGCACGGGTTGAAACGCTGTTCGACCTGCTGTGATCAGCCTTCGATGCCGGTGGAGGTGTGGGAGGCGCCTACGGGTTTGGACTCTGGGGAGCCTCGTTGGCGTAGGTAGATGGAGAGGATGACCATCGAGAAGACGGCGAGGAGCTCGGACTGCCAGTTTTGCAGGGTGCGGTTCCAGAAGTCGGGTTCGGTCAGGTAGGCGGCCCAGGAGACGGGGGGCTGGCGGTGGCTGAGTTGGCGTTCGTTGAAGGCGGCCACGCCGGCGATCGACTGGGCGAGCCACGACAGCGCGAAGACGCCGCCCATGACGAGGCCGAGGGAGTTGGACAGCAGGCGCAGGCGCCAGCCGGACGCGCGGGCCCAGGCGGGTGAGTCGGCGCGGGCGAAGGCGCCGACGAGCTGGTCCTTGTCGGACTCGGTGCCGGGCTGGTCGAGCGGCTTGGACTCGGGGGATCCCTTCTGCAGCAGCCAGACCGTCGCCAGGATGTACAGCGAGAACTGCAGGTACTCCGACTGCCAGTTCTCCGCGACGTCCACGGCGAAGTCCGCCGACGTCAGGTACCGGCCGAGGGAGACCGGCAGGAGACCATCCGTGACCTGCTGCTGGTTGAAGTCGGCGTGCCCGGCGAGGCCCTGGCCGACCAGGGCGAGGACGAACAGGACGCCGAACACCACGCCGAGCGCGTGCTCTCGCAGGACCCGCCGTGCCCCGCTCACCGGTGCAGCAGCCCGATCGTGATGACGAAGGCGAGACCGGCGCCGACGACCGTCAGGCACAGCACGAACATCAGCCGCATCTCAGTCTCCTTCCACGGCGCACTGGTACGGACGTTCGCCGCGCGACTGGCAGCCCGCCGCCACGACCCGCCAGCCGCCCGGGAACACCGCCAGGAACTCGGTGTCGCCGGCGTGGACGACGCGGGCCCATTGCCCGTACACGTCGACGTGGCGCACCGCGTCGGGGGCGGGCAGGTCCTGGTCGAGGATCGCGGCGGCGCACGGGGCGTCCGCGGACCGCTCCAGAGCGCTGACGGTCCCGGGCGCGAGCAGCCGGCAGGCGGTGGCGCCGTCGCCGTCGCGGACCGCCGTCAGCAGCCGGGTCGCCGTGGCCGAGGCGGCGTCGCGCCGGCCGCCGTCGCCGCAGCCCGCGGCCAGGAGACCCACGAGGACCAGCACCACAGCGATCCGCACGCTGTCCGTAGTGCCCCGATGTGGGAGGTCGCACACATCGTGCGGGGCGGATGAGATCATGGCGCGATGATGTTCGAGGCTGGGCAGCGCATCGTGTTCATCGGCGACAGCATCACCGACTGCGGGCGGCGGGACGTGCGGGCGCCCTACGGTGACGGGTACATGAGCCTGGTGCGGGCGTTCGTCACGGCCCGCTTCCCCGGTACCCCGCTGACCTGGGTCAACCGTGGGGTCAGCGGCAACACGGTCCGGGACCTCGCCGCTCGCTGGGACCGCGACGCGATCGGCGAGCGGCCCGACTGGCTGGTCGTGATGATCGGCATCAACGACGTGTGGCGGGCGTTCGCCGGGCGGCCGCACGAGGCGGTACCGCTGGAGGAGTACGAGGCGACCCTGCGCACCCTGCTGCGGAGCGCGGTCGACGCGACCGGCTGCCGGTTGCTGCTCGCCGACCCGTACCTCATCGAACCCGACCGCACGGAGCCGCAGCGCGCCGAGAGCGACCGCTACGCCGCGGTGATGGCGAGGCTCGCGGCGGAGTTCGGGGCGCCGCACGTGGCGACGCAGCGCGCGTTCGACGCCGTCCTCGAGGTGTCGCCGCCGGACCAGTGGGCCGACGACCGCATCCACCCGGGCCTGCCCGGCCACGCCGCCATCGCCGACGCCTTTCTGCGCGTGATCACCGACTGAGCCGGCCGAGCGGCTGAAAGGCCGAACGGCTGAAAAGGCCGAACGGCCGAAACGGCTGAACGGCTGAACGGCTGAACGGCTGAACGACTGAACGGCTGAAACGGCCGACCCGCTACCGGACCCGTCCCGGATCGGCCAGGAACTCGGTGATGGCCCGCCCCGGCACGTCCGTCACCCCGAACTCCCAGGGCGCCGCGTCGAGCTTGCGCTGCACCGCCGCCCGGATCGCTCCGGCGTCCTCCCCGTCCGGCGAGGCGAGCCGCTCGTAGGCGTCGTCGTCGGCGGCGCGCAGCACCGCCCGCAGGTCGGGCAGGCCCAGGTAGTCCTCGGCGGCGTCGAGGCGGTCCGGCGGGAACTCGGCCAGCACCGCGTCCAGACCACCGCTCATGGCGCGCTCGTGCAGCCGCCGCAGCCACGCCAGGTGCCGCAGCCCGACAGGTCCGGTTGCCGCCGCCGGTTCATCGACAGGCAGCGAACCGGCCGCGTCCCACAGCGCCTCGACGAGGTCCCTCAACAGATACCCGCGCCGGTCGCCGACCCACGCCGGCGCGGGCCGCCAGCGCCGGGTGGCGCGCAGGTGGTCGAACCCCGCGCCGACGGTGACCGTCTCCAGGGCGTCGACCGCGAACCGGCACGGCAGGATCGACGCGAGCGGCACCACCCCCGGCGTCCCGGTCAGCGACACCCAAGCCAGGGTGGGATCGTCGGAGTCGACCAGGTCGTGCCACCGCCCGCCGTCCAGCAGCGCGACCTGGCAGTGGTCGGCGTCGATGACCGACACGACCACCGCGACCCTTCGTTCGTCGTCGCGCCAGGTGTACGAGGGGTCGTCGCCGGGGTCCGCCGACATCAGGATCCGCTGCACGTCACCCGCCGCGGCGGCCTCCAGCGTGCGGGTCAGCCCGAAGATCCTTCGCTCGATCACGCGCAACTGTAGCCGGTTGACTTAACCCGTTTTAGCTGACTTACTCGGTTCAGTTCGCACCGACCGCCAGCGGAAGGAACCCCCTCATGCGACTTGCCGCGTTCGCGGTGTCGGCCGTCGTCGTCTGGGCGGCGGCCTCGGCCGTGCCCGCCGCGGCGGCGCCGACGCCCAGTGGCACCGCCACCGTCGCCGACGTCGTCACCTACCTGCAGAGCATCACCGGCCGCAACATCCTGTCCGGCCAGCAGGACGGGCCCAGCTCGGCACCGAACACCTGGCAGCAGAAGGTGCACGACATCACCGGCGAATACCCGGGGTCGTGGGCCGGCGACTTCGCCTTCGAGCAGAACGACATCAACGCCCGGCCGGCCGTCATCGCCCAGGCGAAGGCGGTGTGGGCGGCCGGCTCCATCCCCGCCCTGGTCTGGCACATGTGCCCGCCGACGGTCGCGCAGTCCTGCCACTGGGACTACGGCACCGGCGCCATCATGAGCAGGCTCAGCGACGCGCAGTGGAACGAGCTCATCACCAACGGCACCGCTCTGAACACCGCCTTCAAGCGCCGCCTCGACGAGGCCGTGCCCTACCTGCAGGACCTCAAGAACAGCGGGATCCCGGTGCTGTTCCGCCCGCAGCACGAGATGAACGAGGGCTGGTCGTGGTGGGGCGGGCGCCCCGGCGCGAACGGCAGCCGCAAGCTGTTCCAGATCACCCACGACTACCTGTCCGGCACCAAGGGCCTGAACAACCTCGTCTGGGTCTGGAACCTCAAGGACATCGCGGGCGGCGAGAGCCACGTCGCCGACTACTGGCCCGGAGCGTCCTATGTGGACCTCGCGACGCTCGACGCGTGGGTCAACAAGCAGCCGACGCAGGCCTGGTACAACGCCATGCTGGGCATCGCCGGCGGCAAGCCGATCGGCCTGTCGGAGGTCGGCTCCGTGCCCACGCCGGAGACCATCACCGCCCAGCCGCGCTGGACGTTCTTCAGCGTCTGGATCGGCTGGCTCACCGACCCGGCGTGGAACAGCAACGACGCCGTCAAGCGCACCTACTACGACCCGCGCGTGCTCAACCGCGGCGAGATCCACATCGGCGGCGGCACCGACCCCGCGCCCGGCACGGGACCAATCACCGGCCTGGCCGGCAAGTGCCTGGACGTCGCCGCCGCCGGCACCGCGAACGGCACGAGGATCCAGCTGTACAGCTGCAACGGCACCAACGCCCAGCGCTGGACCGTCGGCACGGACGGCACACTGCGGGCGCTCGGCAAGTGCCTGGACGTGACCGGCGGCACCGCCGCGGACGGCACGAAGGTCCAGCTGTGGGACTGCAACGGCAACGGCCACCAGCGCTGGACCCGGGACGGCCGGCGCCTCGTCAACCCCGACACCGGCAGGTGCCTGGACGTCGCCGGCCAGTCCACCGCCGACGGTGCCCAGATCCAGATCTGGACCTGCAACGGCCAGACCAACCAGAACTGGACCCTGCCGTAAGAGGAGCGTTACCGTGCATCGATGGATGCGATCATTCCCGCGCCGGTGTACGTCGAGCCGGCGCCGGCGGAGAGCTTCACGCTGACGTCCGCGACCGTGGTGTCCGCGACCGGTGCCGGCGTGCCGGTCGCGGAGCACCTCGCGGCGCAGCTGGACATCGCGGTCGCCGAAGGAGCGGGCGGGGCCATCGCGCTGACGCTCGACGAGGCCGCCGCGACGCACCCGGAGGGCTACCGCCTGCGCGTCGGCAAGGAGCGGGTGACGCTGGCGGCGGGGACGCCGGCCGGGCTGTTCGCCGGGGCGCAGACCCTGCTGCAGCTGCACTCGGACCGGGTCATCGCCGGTGGGGAGGTGCGGGACGAGCCGCGGTTCGCGCACCGCGGGGCGATGCTCGACATGTCGCGGCACTTCTACCCGGTGGCGGAGGTCAAGCGGTTCGTCGACCAGCTGGCGCGGTTCAAGCTCAACGTCCTGCACCTGCACCTCACCGACGACCAGGGCTGGCGCATCGAGATCCGTAGCTGGCCGCGGCTGGCGGCGGTCGGCGGTGCCACCCAGGTCGGCGGCGGGGCCGGCGGGTACTACACGCAGGACGAGTACCGGGACCTGGTCGCGTACGCGGCGGCGCGGCACATCACCGTCGTGCCCGAGATCGACGTGCCGGGGCACACGACCGCGGCGCTCGCGTCCTACCCGGAGCTCAACGCCGACGGGGTGGCGCCGGCGGTGTTCACCGAGCGGGGCAACGCGACCGGGTTCAGCTCCCTCGCCACCGGCAAGGAGGTCACGTACCGGTTCATGGGTGACGTGCTGCGGGAGGTGGCCGCCCTGACGCCGGGCGAGTACCTGCACCTCGGTACCGACGAAACCCACGCGACACCGGAGGACGAACGGCTGCGGTTCCTGGACCGGGTGCTGCCGATGGTCGCGGACCTCGGCAAGTCCGTGATGGGGTGGCACGAGATCCTGCGCTCGCCGGGTCTTCCGGTGTCGACGGTGCCGCAGTACTGGGGGCGCGCGTCCAGCGACCCGGCGATGGCGGCCGCCGTGGCGCGCGGGCAGCGGGTCGTGCTGTCACCGGCGCACCGGGTGTACCTCGACATGAAGTACGAGCCCGGCATGGAGATCGGTTACGACTGGGCGGGCTGCATCGACGTCGCCGACGTGTACGGCTGGGATCCCGGCACCTACATGGAGGGTGTGCCGGAGGCGGCGGTGCTCGGGATCGAGGCGCCGCTGTGGTCGGAGACGCTGCGCTCCTACGCCGACGTCGAGGCAATGGCGTTCCCGCGCCTGGCGGCGGTCGCCGAGCTGGGCTGGTCGCCGCGGTCGGCGCACGACTGGGACTCCTTCGCCCGCCGGCTCGCCGCGTACGGGCCGCGCTGGGACGCCGACGGCGTCAACTACCACCGTTCCGCGCAGATCCCCTGGCGCTGACCGGCTCCGGCGCCTTCTTGATCACGACGACCGGTCGCACCAGGGTCGCGCCTTCGACGTCGACGTTCGGCAGCAGCCGTTGCAGCGGCCTCGGCAGCCACCAGGCGCTGCGGCCGAGGATGTGCAGCACCGCCGGGACGAGGGTCATGCGGACGATGAACGCGTCGACGGCGACGCCGACGGCGAGGGAGAAGCCGATGGCCTTGATGATGACGTCGCCGCCGAAGATGAACGCGGTGAAGACGGCGGCCATGATGAGGCCGGCGGCGGTGACGACGCGGGCGCTGTCGCGCATGCCGTCGCCGATGGCGCGGCGGGCGTCGCCGTGATGGGTGAAGGCCTCCTTGATGCGGGAGACGAGGAACACCTCGTAGTCCATCGCCAGCCCGAACAGGATGCCGATGACGAGGACGGGCAGGAAGCTCAGGATCGGCGCGGGCGCCTGCACGCCGAACACGCCGCCGGCGTGCCCCTGCTGGAACACCCAGGTGACCGCGCCCAGTGACGCGCCGAGGGACAGCAGGAACCCGGCGACCGCCTTCACCGGCACCAGGACCGACCGGAACACCAGCAGCAACAGCAGCAGCGCGAGCACGACGATCAGCACCAGGAACGGGGCCAGGGCGGCGCTGAGCTTGTCGGAGACGTCGTTGTTGACGGCGGTGGTGCCGGTGACGTACGCGGTGATCCCGGCCTGCTGCCTGGCCTGCTCGCCGGCGGCGCGGATGCGCCGGACGAGGTCCTTGGTCTGCTGCGAGTCGGGCCCGGACTTCGGGATCACCGACAGGATCACCACGTCCCCGGCCTGGTTCGTCGCGGCCGGGACGGCGACGGCGACGTCAGGGTCGGCGCGCAGCAGCGGCGCGGCCTGCTCGCCGATGGCCTTCATGTCGGTGCGGCCCGGCCCGTGCAGCACGAGGGTGAGCGGCGCGTTGAACCCCGGCCCGAAGCCCTTGGCGAGCAGGTCGTAGGCGCGGCGTTCGGTGGTGCCGGTGGACTTGGTGCCGTCGGACGGCAGCCCGAGACGCATGTCGAGCACGGGCAGCGCCATACCGCCGACGACGGCGAGGCACGCGACGACGGTCAGCCACGGCCGGGCGGTCACGATCCGCGCCCACCGCGCGCCGAACGGGTTGGCCCTCGGCTCGGCCCGCCGGTTGAGCGCCCTGATGCGGCTGGCGGTGATCCGGTGGCCGGCGACGGCGAGGACGGCGGGCGTGAGCGTGACGGCGAGGACGACGGTGACGGCGACGGTGGCCGCGGCGCACAGGCCCATGACGGTCAGGAACGGGATACCGGCCACGGCGAGGCCGCACAGCGCGATGATGACGGTGACACCGGCGAAGATCACGGCGCTGCCGGCGGTGGCGGTCGCGGTGGCGATCGACTCCTCCACCTGCATGCCGTCGCGCAGCTGCTGGCGGTGCCGAGCCACGATGAACAGCGCGTAGTCGATGCCGACCGCCAGGCCCAGCATCGTGGCGAGGGCGGGCGCGGTCGAGTTCAGCTCCACGAACCCGGTCACGACCTGGATGCCGAGCATCCCGATGCCGACGCCGACGCCGGCGTTGAGCAGCGGCATCCCGGCGATGACCAGCCCGCCGAGGGTCAGCGCCAGCACCAGGTACGCGATGATCACCCCGTACAGCTCGCTGCTGGCGCCGTGCGCCTCGGTGGTGGACACGACACCGCCGGAGAACTCCACCCGCAGCCCGGCCGCCCGGGCCGGGCCCGCCAGCCGCTGCAGGGCGTCCTTCGCCTCCTGCGTGACCTCCGAGACGGGCACGGCGTACTGGACGTCGGCGAACGCGATCCGCTTGTCCGCGCTCAGCGTCGCCTCGTTGAACCCGGTCACCGCGATGACCTGCGGCGCCTTCGCCAGCGCGACGAGCGCGTCGGCCGCGCGGGCGGTGTACTCGGCCTCGTCGAGCGTGTGCCCCGGCGGGGCGGCCACCACGATCCGTGCGCTGGCGCCGCCGGTGCCGGGGAACTTCTTCGACAGCAGCTCGATCGCCCGCTGCGACTCCGTGCCGGGGATGCTGATCGCGGACGTCGTCGGCTTGGCCAGCAGCGTCGCCGACACCGCGATGGCGACCAGGACCGCCGCCCAGACCCCCAGCACGACCCAGCGACGGCGCGCCACGACGACGCCGAGACGGTACAGCAACGTCGCCATACGTCCGCTCCCTCGAACCGGCGGGGCGGCCATCGGAACCGGCCGTACGTGCGGCGGCGACGGTCGTCCGCATGGGTGTTCGCGCCTTGATCCTATGGGCGTGCCTCACCGGGCAGGACCGGAACGGCGAATGCGCACCCGGGCCGGCGGTCAGCTCCTGCCGCTGAGCGCGGATCCCATGGCGACGATGCGGTCGGCGACCGCTCGCGGGTCGACGAGCTGGTGCAGGTGCTGGCCCGGGAGGTGCTCGACGAGCCAGCCCCGGTCCTGGGCCTGCGCCGCGGCCGGCGCGTAGTGCTCGGAGAACCGGAGATACCCGCACGGCACCGCGTCCCAGCCGGCCGGGACGGGAAGCCGCTGCTCGTAGTACCAGAGCGGAATCCGCGGCTGCTCGGCCTCGACCGCGCGCCTGATCAGCGGGTCCGGGACGAGCTCGGCGAAGTCGGCGCCGGGCCACCACGTCGTCCACGGTGGGAGCAGGCCGTCGACGACCCTGTCCCGCAGCCGGTCCAGCACGCCGGGCGCGACGATGCCCGTGGTCGGGCCGGTGCGGGCGGGCAGCGACGCGTCCACGAACACGCACGCCGCGACCCGCCGCGGCAGCGCGCCGACCACGGCCGGCATGAAGTAGCCGGCGTTGCTGTGCGCCACGAGGATCACCGGGCCTTCCCCGGCCGAGGCGACGACCCGCTCCACGATGGCCTGACCGGACGGGGGCACCTCGTGCAACGCCGGCACCGCCGCGTCGAGCAGCGCCGCCACCGGCGCCCACGACGCGGGCCCCAGCAGCGGGCTGTGCATCAGGACGTACTTCATCGCGGGCGGTTGTCGAGGATGCGCTTCGCCTTGCCGATCGAGCGCTCCAGCCCGCCGGGCGGCAGCACCTGCACCCGCACCGTGACGCCGACGTTGTGCTTCACCAGCGCGACGAGCTGCGCGGCGAGGGAGTCGTCGATGGGCTCGGTGCGGGCCTCCACGCGGACGGTCAGCTCGTCGAGGCGGCCGGGCCGGTCGATGACGCAGACGTAGTGCGGGGCGAGGCCCGGCACCCGCAGGATCAGCTCCTCGATCTGGGTCGGGAACACGTTGACGCCCCGCAGGATCATCATGTCGTCGGAGCGGCCGGTGACCTTCTCCATCCGGCGCATCGTCCGGGCGGTGCCGGGCAGCAGGCGGCTCAGGTCGCGGGTGCGGTACCGGATGATCGGCAGCGCCTCCTTGGTCAGCGACGTGAAGACCAGCTCGCCGCGCTCACCGTCGGGCAGCACGTGGTCGAACACGGGATCGACGATCTCGGGGTAGAAGTGGTCCTCCCAGACGTGCAGGCCGTCCTTCGTCTCCACGCACTCCTGCGCGACCCCGGGACCGATCACCTCCGACAGCCCGTAGATGTCCACGGCGTGCATGTCGAGCCGCTCCTCGACCTCGCGGCGCATGTCCTCGGTCCACGGCTCCGCGCCGAAGATGCCGACCTGCAGGCTCAGCCCCTTCGGGTCCACGCCCTGCCGGTCGAGCTCGTCGAGGATCGTCAGCATGTAGGACGGGGTGACCATGATGATGTCGGGCTCGAAGTCGACGATGAGCCGCACCTGCCGCTCGGTCATGCCGCCGGACACCGGGATGACGGCGCAGCCGAGCCGCTCGGCGCCGTAGTGCGCGCCGAGCCCGCCGGTGAACAGGCCGTAGCCGTACGCGACGTGGACCCGGTGGCCGGGGCGCCCGCCGGCCGCGCGGATCGAGCGGGCCATCACGTCGGACCACATGTCCACGTCGGCCTTCGTGTAGCCGACGACCGTGGGCTGCCCGGTGGTGCCGCTGGATGCGTGGATGCGGGCGATGCGCTCCCTGGGGACCGCGAACATCCCGAAGGGATAGCTCTCCCTGAGGTCCTGTTTCGTCGTGTACGGGTAACGCGCCAGGTCCTCGAGCGAGCGGCAGTCGTCCGGGTGTACGCCGGCCTCGTCGAACTTGCGCTTGTAGAGGGGCACGTTGTCGTACGCGTGCCGCAGCGTCCACTGGAGCCGCTCCAGCTGCAGGGCGCGCAGCTCGTCGACGGACGCGGTCTCGATCGGCTCCAGGTCGCCGGGGCGCGGGCTCAGGTCTCTCACGCTCGTTCCTGCCCTTCCAGGATGCGGCGGCCGAGTGCTCTGCTGCGGCCGCGGAACTCGGCGATGACCGACCCGTCGGCGGTGCGCACGGTGACGTCGTACAGGCCGCTGCGCCCCTGCCGGACCCGCTCCTGCGCGACGGCGGTCAGGTCGTCGCCGGGCTTCGCGGGCGCGACGAACGTGACGTCGAAGCCGCCGGCCACGGTCACCTCGTCGTAGGTGTTGCAGGCGATCGCGAACGCGCTGTCGGCGAGGCTCGCGATGAGCCCGCCGTGACAGATGCCGTGGCCGTTGGCCATGTCGTCGCGGACGCGCATCTCGATCGTCGCCCGGCCGGGCGAGACGTCGCCGAGCCGCATGCCGAGCGCGCGGCTCGCCTCGTCGCCGTCCCACACGGTCCGCGCGCAGCGGCGGGCCACTTCCTCGGGGTCCATGCACCTTGCATACCCGGGTTTTCACACCGCCGCAAAGGTACAGACGGCCGCGGCGAGCATCAGGGTGTGCAGGATCATGTGCTCCAGGTTGGGCCGGGGCCGGTCGCCGATGCGGGGCAGAACGGTGACGGTGCGGGCGTACGTGCGGGCGTGCAGCTCCGCCCAGGTGACGCCGGCGCCGGCGGTCGCCCACGGTGCGGTGCGGCCGGCGAGGTACGGCATCCACCACAGGATCAGCCCGCCGGCAGCGGAGAGCGCGGCGAGGGTGCCGGCGGCGTAGCCGAGGACCGGCAGGTTCAGCGCCTTCCCGAGCCCGAGCAGCACCGCGGGCAGCGCCATCACCGGCGCGTTGATCGCGACCTCGGTGCGCTGCTCCTCGCGCTTCGCGTCGCGGACGTTGTTGAACGGGTACAGGTCGACCAGCGTCGTCACCAGGAAGTAGGCGACCGCGGCCAGGATCAGGGACACAGCGAGAACCAGCACGCCAGCCTCCATGTTTACGGTGTAAGCATCCCGTCGTCTGGTAGTTTTGCTTACGCCGTAAACATCGTCAAGGGAGTACGCGTGCCGAAGGCCGGGCTGAGCCGGGAGCGGGTCCTCGACGCCGCGCTGGACTACGTCGACACCCACGGCCTGCCGGCGCTGTCGATGCGCAAGCTGGGCGCGCATCTCGGCGTGGAGGCGATGTCGCTCTACCGGCACGTACCGAACAAGGACGCGCTGCTCGACGGCCTGGTCGACCGGGTGATGGAGCACGCCTTCGCCGGACTGTCCGTGGACTTCGACGACTGGGTGCCGTGGATGCGGTCCTTCGCGCACTCGCTGCGGGGCGCGCTGCTCGCCCACCCCGGCGTGCTCCCCCTCGCCGCGACCCGCCCGGTGAACTCCCCCGACGCCCTGCGCATGTCGGAACGCTGGCTGGCCGCGATGCGCAGGGCCGGCCTGCCCCTCGGCCGCGCCATGGACGTCGTGAATGTCGTGGCCACGTTCACGATCGGACACACCCTCGCCGAGGCCGGCCGCACCCCCGGCCACGAGGACTCCGACCCCAACCTCGACGAGCACGCCGACGACCTCGACCCGGACGAGTTCCCGAACCTCCTGGAGGTCATCACCACCCGCGCCGGCCTGGACTTCGACCACCGCTTCACCGAGGCCGTCGACATCCTCCTCGCCGGCTACGCGGCCCTGCCGCCTGTTGCGGATCCGCACGTTCCTTCGCCGTGACGCAACCCCGGCGGCGATGCTGGGCCCGTGCCCCGAAACGACACCGGTCCCCCGCAAACCGCCCCCGACGAGAAGTCCGTCCTGCTGGGCTTCCTCAACTACCTCCGCGACGCGATCACGGCCAAGGTCTCCGACGCCCCCGAGCCACACGTCCGCACCGCGGGCGTGCCCTCCGGCACCAACCTGCTCGGCCTCGCCAAGCACCTCGCGCACGTGGAGCGGTACTACTTCTTCGGCGACCGCATCACCAGCCTCCGCCGCACCATGCGGCCCACCACCAAGGACACCGTCGAGAGCATCCTCACCGACTACCGGCAGACCATCACCCGCGCCAACGAACTCGTCGCTTCGCGCGACGATCTCACCGAGCCACTACGCGGCGGCGGCCCGTCCCTGCGCTGGATCCTGGTCCACCTCATCGAGGAAACCGCCCGCCACGCCGGCCATGCCGACATCCTCCGCGAACACCTCGACGGCACCACCGGCCGCTGACGCTGCAGGTCACCCCTGTTCGGCTCTGCTCCTCGGCATGATGCGGGGGTCGTCGAAGCTCCGGTTGTCGATGACGATGTCGGCCTGTTCGGCGGGGCGGATCTCGGCCAGGTACAGCTGCTCGCCGGGGATGTAGTAGGTGCGGTACCGCTCGGCGGCGGCCTCCGCCGAGTCCATCCACGCCTGGTCCCGGGCCGTGCCGCGGGCCAGTACATCCGCCACGTCGATGTGGAGGTAGACCCGCAGGTCCCAGTGCCGCGCCAGGGCCGGCTTCTGCAGGAAGCCGCCGTCCACGATGAGGATCGCGTCGTCGGAGGTCACCTGGACGCCGGAGTCGACGGGCATGCGGCCGCTGACATCCATGATCTGGGTGCGGTAGCGGCGGTCGCCGCCGGGACCGAGCGGCACCAGCAGCTCGTCGCGGATGGCGTCGACGTCGTACATCTCGAAGTAGTAGCTCTCCGGCGAGCCGGACGGATACCGCGTACGCAGGTCGACATGCCGTTTGAAGTGGTCGGCCCCGACCCGGAGCACGGGCCGCGCCGTCCTCCCCCGCACGGCGGCGGCCACCTCGTCGGCCAGCGTCGTCTTGCCGGCAGCGGAGTGACCGTCGATCCCCACCCGCGTCGGGTGCTCCAGTCGCAGCGCAAGGATCCGGTCCGCCAACCCGTCGATCACCTGCCGCCGTGCCGCGCTACGCAAGCTGGTACGTGAAACGGTCGGTCCGGCCATCCGCAGCGTCCTGGGCAGCGGCCCTCGCAAGACGCCCTCAACTTCCACGCGCACCAGCCCACGGTAACGGATCGCAGCCGGTTGTCTTCGTGTCGCTGCGAAGGCGCACCACCGAGCCGGTCGTCGGACGTGGCTGGCACTTCCCGCGCGATGGCATCCGCTGCGGTTACCCGGGGACGCGCCGAGGTTGGTGCTGTCAACAGCATACCGCGGACATCGTCACCGGTCATTCGGTCATTCAGGCCTGTTGACCTGGGGTTTCATCCGCCTAAGCTCGCCGAGCAACCCAGGTGGAAGGAGAGCGGATGACCGCTGGTGGTCAGGACACCGTGAGCTATGAACTCGAGACGTGGGCACGCACGGTCCTGATTGGATCGCGCCGGCCCAGCTCCTACGAGAGGGTCAAGGCGTACCGGATTCTGAACCGGGCCAACCACCGCGCCTACCAGGCCCACCTGGCGAAGGCGCTGCTCGACCTCAGCTACCAGGGCGGCCGCGATGCCTCGCCGCAGACCCGGCTGGCGTTGCTGGAGGAGGCAGCCGACACCGCCCGAACCGTGCGACGCGACGAACCACGGCGCGGCGAACTTGTCGTGCGGATCCTCGACTCGTACCAGCGCGCCCTGTATGAGCTGGGCCGCCGCGCTGAAGGGCTCGCGGTCCGCGAGGAGATGGCCACGGCGAACCGCCTGGCGTTCGCGGCCGGGGAACGCGGCTCGGTCGAACGGGGACTGCGTGCCTGGGCGCACGGGCTGGCCGAGGAAGGCCGGCACGCCGACGCGGCGGCCGCCCTCACCGAGCTCCTCGACGTCACTGTGCCGGAGTACACCTGGAGCGCCTGCACCTGGGACCGGCTGAGCCTGACCGCCGAACTGGACGCCGCCGGCCCCACAGACGCCGCGGTCAAGACACTGAGCGCGATCCTCGACGAGGACCGCGCCAAACTGGCCGCGGACAAGACCTCGCTCAGCGGCGTTTTCCACACCCTGATCTGGCACGCGCTGCTCCTCGACCGCGCGGGCCGCGCCGACGACGCCGACGCGGCCCGCCGCGAGGCACTCGGCCTGCTCCGCCGGCTGGCCGCCACCGGAGAACCCAAGAGCTGGAGCGGGTACCAGTACTCCTACGCCGGCGTGCTACTGGCCGTCCAGGCCGGCAACGCCGAGCCGCACACAGCCGGCCGGCCCCGACCCGCCTTCGGCGTCGACCCCGACGAATGGTCGCCCGACCTGCGGGAGCGCTACTTCGACGAAGCCGGGATCGCCCGGCGCGAGGCACCCGCCTCCGACCGACCCGGCACCCTGCTCGACACGGCCCGCCGCGAACACCGCCTGCCCGAACTCGCCGCGCTGCGACGCCGGCTGGCCATCCGCACCGGCGTGTACTGGCTGTGGCGCCACGGCCACCGCTTCCTCGAACCGGCCCTGCCCGCCTTCAACGACAGTGTCGAGGCCGCTCGCCGCCTCCACACCGAAACCACCGCGACCGGCCGCCCGTTGCTCATCCACGCTCTGACCGACCGGGCGATGATCCTCACCGCCGGACACCGCTACCCCGACGCCCTCCACGATTACCACGAAGCACTGACGCTGCACTCCAGGAGGACCCTGTCGTCCCGGGCCGATTGAACATCCCGCAAACCCGGCGGGCGGCGGTCACCCGGCGAGCAGTTCGACTGGGATGTTGCCGCGTGTGGCGTGGGAGTACGGGCATACCTGGTGAGTGGCCTCGATGAGTTCGCGACCGGCTTCCCGGGGCAGGCTTTCCGGCAGCTTCGTCCGCAGGGCGACTTCGAGACGGAAGCCGCCCTGCCCGTTCGGGATGAGGCCGACCTCAGCGGTGACCGACATGCCGGAGACGTCGATCTTCTTCTTCTGCGCCACCAGCTGCATCGAGGTGGCGAAGCAGGCGGCGTACCCGGCCGCGAACAACTGTTCGGGGTTGGTGCCGTCGCCGGTGCCGCCCAACTCCTTCTGGAGGGCGAGCGTGACGTCCAACTTGCCGTCCGAGCTGAAGGCGCGGCCGTCGCGGCCGGTGGCGGTCGCGACGGCGGTGTAGTGGCTCATGTGCTGCTCCTCTGGTAGGCAGACCGATCGGTTGACTGCATTCACCGTATGGAGATCAAAGACTGCTCTCCATGGCTCTAGGTCTTCGATCCATGTCTGATCGTCTCGATCGGTGCCGTCGGACGATACGATCCGGAGATGGACGTACTCAGTGACGCCATCCGGGTCATGCGCACGGGGCGGCCACATTCCGCCGAGATCCGCAAACGTGTCCCGTGGGGAGTGCGGGCGGAGCCGTTCTCCGGGGCCGGCTTTCACGTGGTGCTGGAAGGGACGTGCTGGCTGATCCCGCCGGAGGGCCCGGCGATCGCGCTGGGTCCGGGCGATGTGGTGTGCCTGCCGCACGGTTGCGGGCACGCGCTGGCCGACAGCCTGTCCAGGCCGCTGGCGGGCGCACCCTCGGCCGCCCTGCCGGAGGTGGTGCCGAGCGCCGACGACGGCGAAGGCGCCGCCACGATCCTGCTGTGCGGCGCCTACACGCTCGACCAGACCCGGCCGCATCCGCTGTTCCAGGAACTGCCCGAGGTGATTCACCTGCCGGCTCGCCTCGGCCACCGCTCGCCGCTGCACACTGCCGTCAACCTGCTCGGCGACGAGATCGCCAACCCCGGCCACGGGACCGAAGCCGTCGTTTCGGCGCTGCTGGACATGATGCTGCTCTACATCCTGCGGGCCTGGCTCGCCGACCAGACCGAGGGCGGCCCGGCCACCGGTTGGGCCGCGACGCTGGCCGATCCCGCGATCACCGCGGCGCTGCGCCACATCCACCAGGAACCCGCCCGGCAGTGGACGGTCGAAGCGCTGGGCGCGAAGGCCGGGCTGTCGCGGGCGGCGTTCTCCCGCCGGTTCACCTCACTGGTCGGCACACCGCCGCTCGGCTACCTGACCTGGTGGCGGATGACCTTGGCAGCGCGGCTGCTGCGCGACAGCGACAAGTCGCTGCAGACCATAGCGCAGGGCGCCGGATACACCTCCGAGTTCGCCTTCGCCAAGGCGTTCAAACGGGAGCAAGGCTTGGCCCCTGGCCAGTACCGCCAGCACTCGCGAAGGTAATCCCCGTCCGCCGCCCGGCCGGGGACGGTGGTTCGACACCCCGAGCCCCCGAGCCGTGCCGTGTGCGGCGACGAGATGGGTCAGGCTTCCAGGCGATGGCCGATGCGGTCGAGGGTCCCCTCGCCCCAGTACGTGCTGAGCTGCGTCGCCAGGCCGGTGGATGCCCGCACGGTGGTGACGAGGTCGACGAGCAGGTCGTCGCTGGCCGCCCACAGGTAGCACTGGCCGGTTGCGCCCCACGCGTCCTTCTCCAGCAGGACCCGCTGGTCGTCGGCGCTTCCGGCGTACCGGTACCGCTGGCTGTTGCTGTCCGCGGGCCGCTCCTCCAGCCGTGTGCCGAGACCCGCCCAGGCGGCCGGGTCGAAGCTCGTGACCGGTGCCCGGAGCGTCCGTTCGCCGCACATCGCCTGGTGGTCCCAGATCCGGGTGTACACCAGATCCGAGAACGAAGCCGAGAGCATCGTCCACTCGTCGGTGGGCTCCAGGTCGTCGAACGAGATCATCACGGGCGGGTCGTCGCTGCCGTCGAGCATGACCGCCCAGTAGCAGACTCCCTGGTTCTCGATCATGAACGGCAGCAGCTGACGGTCGGCGACCAGATCCCAATCGCGTTCCTGGTCCGGCTCGCCGTCGGGCCAGTACTGCTCCATCCGGCCCAGCTCGTGGGCCGCGTACACGCGGTCCTCGTTGCTGAAGGCGCGCAGCGTCTCCTGGCCGGCAGCGAGTGAGTACCACTCCCGCACCGATGCGGGCAGCGGGAAGCCGCGCACAGCGGCGAACCGGTCGACGGCCGCGACGGCGTCGGGTGAAATCTCCGCGGTCCGCCCGGCCAGGGCCAGCGAACGCGCGTGAAACTGCAGCTGGGACAGCATATGTGGGAAGCTCCTGAATGCCTTGTGTACGTTGACTCGACGCGATCTTGAAACGCGCGGTGCATCGTACAAAGGCGGTTCAAGGCAGGCCCCGCCTCACGTTCCCGGCGGGAAGTCGGCGGCGCGGGAGGCCGCTTCGGACCGGGAGATGTCGGTCAGCGCCGCGCGCAGCGTCGACGTCACCGCGTCGTACGCGTCGCTGCCCAGCACCAGCCGGTGCGGAGGAGGGTCCTCGGCCATCGCGGCGATGACCGCACGGGCGCCGCGCAGCGGGTCGCCGGGCTGCGAGCCGTCCTGGTCGATCATCGCGGACCGCACGTCCTGCAGCATCCGGCGGTAGGCCGGAACGGTCTCGGTGAGCGGCTCGTCAGCGAACCCGGCATAGGCGTGTGTACGGAACGCTCCGGGCTCGACTGCCAGGACGCGGATGCCCAGCGGGGCGACCTCCTCGCGCAGGACCGCCGTCACCGCCTCGACCGCGTGCTTCGCGGCGCTGTAGTAGCCGAACCCGGTCACACCGCGCACGCCGGCGACCGAGGACATGTTGACGATCCACCCGCGGCGCCGCTCCCGCATGCCGGGCAGCACCGCACGGGTCACCGCGAGCAGCGCGAAGAAGTTCAGGTCGAACGTGCGGCGCACCGCATCCTCGGCCGTGCCTTCGATCGAGCCGTACCATCCGCGCCCGGCGTTGTTGACCAGCACATCGATCCCGCCCATGCGCCGCTCGGCCTCGGCCACAGCGGCGCGGACCTGCGCCGCGTCGGTGACGTCCAGCGGCAGCACCCGCACGCGGTCGCCGTACGGCCGCGCCCACTCCCGCAGCTCCTCGGGGCGCCGCGCGGTCAGCACCACCCGGTCTCCTGTTTCGAGCGCGGCGTCGGCGTACGCCTGACCGAAGCCGCCCGGTGTCCCGCCGGTGACGAACCACGTCCTCACGGCTCGATCACCAGCCGGACGATGGCGGCGCCGCGCAGGGTGAACCGGTAGTGCAGGTCGACCACCCCGCCCGGGAAGTCGCCTTCCAGGTGCTGCACCACGTCGTAGCGCTCCTCGCCCAACCGGGTGACGGAGATGAGTTCGGTGGTGTACGTGTACTCGGACGCCGCACCGGCCAGCCACTCGCGGATCTCATCCGTACCGTGATGGCTGCGGCCTTCGTCGATCACGGTGGCGTCGGGCGTGTACGACGCGATCGCCCTGTCGACGTCCCGGGCGTTGTGGGCGGTCAGGTATGTCGTGATCGCTGGGGGAAGGTTCATGAGACCAACGGTGGAGTCTCCCGCAGGGAGAGGGTCAACACTGGAGGCATGCGCCAAGGGCTGACCATCGGGGAGTTCGCCACGCTGACCCACCTGAGCGTGCGGACGCTGCGCCGGTACCACGAAGCCGGCCTGCTCGAGCCGGCCACCGTCGACCCGTTCACCGGTTACCGCTACTACTCCACCGAGCAGATCCCCTCCGCGCAGGTCATCCACCGCTTGCGCGAGCTCGACGTGCCGCTCGCCGACGTGCGGTCCATCCTCTCCTCCGGCGACCCGCAACGGCGCTCGGACCTCATCGCCGAGCACCTGCGCCGGCTGGAGGCGGAGCTCGACCGGACCCGGGCCGCCGTCGTGTCGCTGCGCCGCCTGCTTCGCCCCGACCCGGAGGATCTCCAGGTCGAGCTGCGCTCCGTGCCCGCCCGTACCGTCGCCGCCGTCCGCGGCCATGTCACCCTGGAGGACTCGGCCAGCTGGTACGACGCCGCGATGGCCGAGCTCGACGCCGCGTTCGGCCCGTCCGAGCGCACCGGCCCACCCGGCGGCCGTTACGCCAACGAGCTGTTCACCGCCGGCACCGGGACGATGACGGTGTACCGCCCGGTCCGCGAACCCCGCGCGACCGGCCGCATCGAGATCATCGAGCTGCCACCCGTCGACGTCGCCGTGGCCGTGCACTCCGGCAGTCACGACGACATCGACGTGACCTACGGCCGATTGGGATCATGGGTGGTCGAACACGCCCTGGCCGTCGACGGCCCGGTCGACGAGACCTACGTGGTCGGCCCCCGCGACACCCCGACGCCCGCCGCCTGGCGCACCGAAATCGGCTGGCCGGTGTTCCGCCTCACCCCAGGGGGCTGAGCTCGCCCCGGCGCGCCAGCGCGGCCTCGATCAGTTCGCGTCGCTGCTCGCCGACCGGGAGCGGATCCTCGGGCCGGATCACCCGGAGACACGGGCGGCGCGGGAGCAGCTCGCCGGGTTTGCCGACGACGGCACCGAGCGACAGAACGCCAGCGCAACCGCCGCCGCGGATCCGCACGGGTCAGAATGTGCCGATGACGATCTCCGCTGACGACTCCGGTCGGGTCCAGATTGTTGCGGCCGTTCTTCGCGACGGCGATCGGGTGTTGCTGTGCCATCGAAACCCGGGACGCCGTTGGTACCCCGACGTGTGGGACCTGCCGGGCGGCCATGTCGACGAGGGCGAGGAGCCGAAGGAGAGCCTTGTCCGCGAGCTTCGGGAGGAGCTGGGGATCACGGCACCGGAGCCGTCCAGCCCGCCGATGCACGAGATCCGGACCGCGACGTTCGACATGCAGATCTGGTTGGTCGACAGGTGGACCGGAACACCCGTCAACGCCGCGCCGGACGAACACGACGCTATGGCGTGGTTCGAGACGTCCGACCTCGGCGGCCTGCGGCTCGCCCACGAGTCGTACCTCTCGATGCTCACCGCCGTGCTCGCCACGTGACGACTTGCCCGGTCCCCTACCCTTAGCGGGATGATCAGCACCGAGGAACCTCTGCCGGACACGTCGCCTGCTGCGACCCTACGGCGGCGGCGGTGGCTGACCGTGCTGCTGTGGCTGCTCATCGCGCCGTTCGCGGTATGGGTGGCGGTGCGGGTGTTCGGTCTGGAGAACGGCTACCCGACCATCCAGCTCATCGCCTTCACCCCGTACGTCGCGGTGGTCTCGCTGGTGCCGCTGGCGCTCGCGGCGCTGACGAAACGGATCTGGGCGGCGGTCGCGGCGGCGGGGGTGGTGGTCGCATTCGCCGCGTGCGTCCTGCCGCGCTGGATCGCCGCCACCGACGCCGGGGCTCAGACAGGGCCGACGCTGCGGGTGATGACCGTCAACATGCTCTACGGCCAGGCCGACCCCGGCCAGATCGTGCGCCTCGTCCGCGACGGCGCCGTCGACCTGCTCGCCGTCCAGGAGTACACCGCGGAAGGGCGTGCCGCACTGCATGCGGCCGGGCTGGAGGAGACGCTGCCGGACGCGGTCACCTATCCGCGGGCCGACGCGGGCGGCTCGGCCGTCTACAGCCGCTTCCCGCTCGCCGACAAGGGGTACCGACAGCTCGACGGCGGCTTCATGCAGGCGCACGCCAGCGTGCAGGTGCCGGGCGCCCCGGAGGTGTACGTCGAGTCGGCGCACCCGTGTGCGCCGATGGGCCGCGTGTCGGACGCCTGTTGGCTGGCCGATCTCGCGGCGCAGCCGGCGGCGGCCCCGAGCGGGCCGGTCAACGTGCTCATGGGCGACTTCAACTCGACCCTCGACCACAAGGCGTTCCGCCGCGTGGTGGCAAAGGGGTACCACGACGCCGCCGACACCGCCGGCGCCGGTCTCTCCGCGTCGTGGCCCTACGACAACCGGTGGTACTTCCCGAGCGTGACGCTCGATCACATCCTCGCCGACAAGCGCGTCGGTGTCCGGAAGGTCGTGATCCATCGCGTCGCGGGGAGCGACCACCGGGCCGTGTACGCCGAACTCGTGCTCCCGAAGGCCGGCGGCTGACCCGCGCGGAAGTTCCCGGTGGTGTTCACGAGAGCGGGACCCACGACGTCACGAACTGGTCGAAGAAGGTCCGGATTGTTGTCGGGTCGATTCGGGCGATGTGCTCGAGCGGGGTTGTCCAGTGCCCGACTGCGAGCGCTTCTGCGATCAACCTTCGGGCGCGGCCGGGTTCAACAACTGCGGCAAGGTAGGTCAACGCCTTCGCCTGCGACAGCGAATCGGCGATGGACTGAGCGGTCTGTTCGGCTTGCGCTGCCAGGGCCGTGGCGCGCTCATGGTCGCCGGCGGCGGTCACAGCGGCGACCAGGTCGGTCAGCGCCTTCGCCCGCCGACTGGAGCCCGCGACCGCTCGGGCGATCTTCTCGGCTCGCTTGATGTCACCGGAGGTCGCGACCGCCTTGGCGACGTCGGTCAACGCGGCTGCCCGCCAGTATGAGTCGGTGACGGACCGGGCGATCTTCTCGGCTCGGTCGTGATCGCCGATGACGGCGAGCGCCGTGGCCACCTCGGTCGGCGCAGGTACCTTGCGATCTTCGCTGGTGATGGAGCGGATTGTCTGTTCGGCTTCGATTGCTAGCGCGTTGGCCCGGTTGAGGTCGCCGGCTGCGGCGATCGCGGTTGCCAGATCAGTCAGTGCCTGTGCCTGCGCTTCCTGATCGGCGAGGGAGCGGGCGATCTCGGCGGCGCGCTCGTGGTCACCGGCGGCGGTGACTGCGGTGGCGAGCCCCTTCAACGCCTGCGTCCGCTCGTCCGCATTGATGATGGAGCCGGCCGCCTGTTCGGCTTGGGATGCCAGCGCCATTGCCTTGTCACGGTCGCCGGCCGCGCTGAACACGGTGACCAGGCTGGTCAGCTCCCGCGCCTGCTGTTCAGGGTCGCGAGCGGAGGAAAACGCGAGGTGTTCGGCCTGGAGTGCGAGGCGTTCGGCTCGGTCGTGGTCACCCACTGCGGTGGCCGCGGTGGCCAAGTTGATCAACCGGGAAGGCCCGAAGAGTGAGTCGGCCCCGGAGTGGGCGATCTGTTCGGCTTCAGCTGCCATGTCCTGGGCACGGTTGTGGTCGCTGGCGCTCACGGCGCCGGCCAGGTCGGTCAACGCTGTCGCCCGCGAACTCGGACTGGCGATGGAACGGGCGATCTGTTCGGCTTGGGCCGCCAGCGCGTTCGCCCGACCGTGGTCGCCTACGGATGCGACCGCGGCGACGAGGCCGGTCAGCGCTTTCGCCCGCGCGTCCCGCCCGGTGATGGACTGGGCGAGCGCTTCAGCGCGGTCGGGTTGGCCGAGCGCGACCCAGACCGCCGGAAGATTGGTGGGGATGTCGGCATTACGGTCGGCGAGTCGGTCCCGGTGCCAGGAGAGGCGTAGCGCGGCCAGCAGGTCGGGTGGCGGCTGTGCGACCAGTACGGAGAAGGCGGTGGCGATGTCGGTGAGGGCCGCGGTGTCAGCGCCGGTGATGCCGAGGAGCCGATCTTGGCGCGTGATGTCGGCGACAAGGGTGACCAACCGGGGAAGATCGCCGAGTTCGGCGAGCAATCGGGTGTAGCCGTTGAGGAGATATTCAGGTGTCACGGACGGCCAATGCCGGGGTCGCGTAGGGGGTGCCAGTCGGGGACGTCGTCCGGGACAGGTGGGTTGGGACGGCCAGCGACGATGATCCGCATGCCCGCGGGTGGGTTGGCAGGTAGAAGCGCGGCGATGCTGTGGGCGTCGGGTCCGAGGGTGACGCCGCGGTCTTCGTCGAGACCGTCCACGACCAGAACGAGACGCCCGCCGGCGGAGTGGCAGCTGGCGGCGGCTTGGGCGAGAAGGTCGTGCAGGTGCGCTTCGCGATTGGCTTCGTTCATCGTGCCGGGCAGGTCCTGCCCGATCAGGGCGGCCAGTTGCTCGAGGAGGACGGTGGTGAACGCTTCCCGGGTGTCCTGCCCAGCCAGCCGGGCTGTGATGAAGAACGATGTCGACGTTGAATCGCCCGGCAGCGGGCCGCCGGTCAGGCCCAGACGAGGGGGTCGTGCCGGACGACGCACTCACCGACACCACACCTCCCGCCACTCGCATCCCCGTCTGATTCTGACGGACGATGAGCCCAATCAGCCAAGGTCACGAGCGCGCACAACCGCACGGCTCGATGCGCCCGCCGGTCACCACGAAGCGTGACGGTCTTCGAGCCGGTTGCCGCGCAAGACCAGCGGCGGGTCAGTGCGCCACGGTCGAACAAGGGATGATCAGTGGATGGACGTCCAGATGCCGCCGAATACGATGAGCGGACAAGTACAAGGCGCTGCCGTGCTGTTCGACGTCGACGGCGTGCTGGTCGACTCCTACGCCGCATACCGGCGGATATGGACTCGCTGGGCCTTGCACCGCGGCCTGGACCCGACGACCGTCTGGTCTCACACCCACGGCATGCGGGCGGTCGACACCATCGCCGCCGTCGCACCCCGCCTCGACGCCGAAGCTGAGTACCGACTCGTACGTGACTTCATGGCCGAGGAAGGCGACGCGTTCCCGGTCTACCCTGATGCCGCAGCGGTCCTGCAGATGCTTCACGCTGAACGGTGGGGCGTGGTCACCTCCGGCCGTGCCCAGACTGTCCGGCAGCGGCTCCGCGCCGGCGGGCTGCCCGATCCTCCGATTCTGGTGGACAACACCCACGTCACGCGCGGCAAACCCCACCCGGAAGGCTACCTCCGCGCAGCCGAACTGCTCCGGACGCCAGCCGAGCGGTGCTTGGTCATCGAGGACGCTCCCGCCGGAGTCGAAGCGGCCCGGACCGCAGCGATGACCGTGATCGGGCTGACCACCACCCATTCCGCCGATCAATTGACCCACGCCCACCACGTCGTCAGCAGCCTCACCGACGCGAAGCCACTCATTCAAGAATGGCTTCGCCGTTGACACCTGGCGGGTGACTGCAACGACGGCCGCAAGCCGCGATCACGTCGTCAGCGAGCGTAGGAGTGCGGTCCGCCGAGCCACCGGCTGAGGTATTGCGGCTTACGACCGTGCTCGCGGCAGGCGTGGTCGAAGCGGTCTCCCGGGCGAGCCCAATGCCGCGGGTGATAGTCCGGCTCGCCCTCCAACCGCCAGCCGCCCGGCACGACCTGGACCGAATCAACGGAGAAGCTCAGACGCTCGCTACGCACAAGCGGCATTCTGCACCGCCGGACCGCCGCCACGAAGCGCGACGATCTCCATGTCGGCGCCGCGGCGTGAGTTGCGTACGTGATCAAACAATTCCGGCGTCCGGGTCGCGTCGGTCAGCCTCGCGCTTCAGGTCGTCGTTCGACCAGATGCCGGAGGTATGTCCGGTGAGTGTCCACCGCAGATGGTGCCGATTCCATGGCTCGGGCTCGGTCATCAGCATGGCTTCGAGGATCGGATGCAGGTGGGTGAGCCCGAAGGTGCGAACCGCCAGCACGGCGCGGGAGCGGACCACCTTGTCCGGGTCATCGAGCAGCCGCCCGATCGCCGTCCGGCACCGGTCTGCCGGGGCGCCGCGAAGGTGAAACGCCAGCAGGGTGGCCGCCGTGCGGCGCCGCTCGACGTCCGTGCCGTACAGGTCCGGTTCGAGGTCATCGAGGGTGAGCCGGTCGAGATGGGCCAGAGCTTCGACCGCGATGCCCGCGCTCGACCGCGCGTACCGAGACACGTCATCGGTTGAGACGGTCCACAGGCCGTGGCGGTTCACCCGTCCCTGAGCGGCCGCAACGATGATTGCGCGGACAAACGCGTCCGGGTCGCTTGCGGCGGCGTGTCGCAGTGCGTCCCGCCCGGCGAAGCCAAGCGAGGGCAACTCCCACAGCCACTGCGCTGCTCGGGCCCGCCGGTGCGCCGCCGGGTCGCGGTCGAGGATCGCCACGAGTTCGGCCTCGCCACCGGGCGGCTTCTCGCCGAACCAGTAGCCTTGGATGCCCTCGTCGACCTCGTCCAGCCACCGCTCGTACCAGCACAGGAAGTCCGGGTCGTCGACGACGTAGGGTCCGATCTCGTAGTCGGAATCGACGTTGACCAGCCGCCCGTGCGCCGGCCCGGTCACGACCAGGCGGGTCTGCAACTGCCCGCCGCACACCAGCAGAGTGCCCGGCAGCCACATCCAGCCGGGCCCCGGTGGATCCTCGTACAGCTCCTCGGACCATCCGGGGTACCGCGGGCCCGGCAGATACGGACACGCACGCGTCAAGTGCCCCGGCGAACAGCCCGACCCGCAGTCGACCGCGCAGACGTCGGCGAGCGGCAACAACCCGGCGCCAGGCCCCGCCCCGCCGTCGCCGGCCTCGATCACGAAGCGCCGGTAAGGCTCAGGCAGCCGGACCCCGTGCCTCGTCTCGAACTCGGCGACGACCGACTCCGCCGCCGGCCGCTGGAGCCGGAATCGATGACGCGCCACACCGTACTCACCGGCCAGGTCATCCCGGCAGGCCAACGCCGCCAGCCGCTCCGCAACACCCGCCAGCCGAACCGCGATGTCGTCCGCCACGACCGGGGAGCCTACCGCCATCACCGCCGCGCGCTCGTCGCTGTTACGTGCCGCGCGGATCGCAGCAGATGTGCGCGTTTCAGCCAATCTGATCATCGGCCGCGCGTTCGATCAACTGCCCATCGCATTGATCCCTGTGCAACGCCGGGTCGTGCAGCCCTACCGCTCGGTCCGCAGCCCAAGCGCGCTGTGCAGTAGAGCACCGGCCGGCACGTTCGTTTGGCCAGACGCCTCCATCACGAGCGCAACCAGTTCAGCGCGCAGGTCCGCCGCCGGCTCGCCCAGCACGATTGCGCTCAGGACGAGTTCGAGCATCACCCGGTCGTGCCGATCAGAGCGGCGCCGATGGCGAGCGGGTTCTGACTCCACCGCAGCCGTGCAGATCCGCCACCCGCCGTCATCTACCGCCGCGAACGACGCCTCGTAGATCCCATTGCCAGTCCAGCTGCGATGCAGGAACGCCGTCTGGCCCTCAACGAACACGTTCCACTTCTCATCCATGTCCCGTGCCGCGTAACCCAGGTTGATCCGCGCCCACTCGTCTCACGCCAAACCCGCGCAGGCAGCTCGGCCATTGGCATTGGGGCAATCATCGGAACTACACGGTTCAGCGAGCTTCGAGACACACCAGAGGGATCAGCCACCAAGAGATCCTACGAGCCCGGCCACCTTCGTGACCTCCCTGCCGGTCACCGACTGTGACGCTTCCGGCGAGCCAACACCCGAACGGCGGCAGATCCGGATGCCCCGACGGTGTTGCGCGGCCTCGGTCAGGACCGCGGTCGCGGAGCGCCCCGCTCCCACCAGTCGTGGGGCGGCTGCGCTCTGATGATCTCCGCGGCGATCTCCACCTGACCGTAGTTGCAGTACTTCCAGAGCTCCTTTGCCGCTCGCGAGTACTGGAACAGCACTTGGTCAACCTCGAAGGCGTCGAGCTCTCCGGCACGGTAGCGGTCGACAGCCTCACCAACGCGGGCAACAAGCTCGCTCAACTCGGTCTCGTGGTACGCAGCAACCACTTCGCGTGCCGCCCGTCGCTCGGCCTTGTCAGACACGGACACGAGACTACTCAGCGTCGCGGGCACAGGCGCTCTACCAACCGGGACCGCCCGGATCGCGGCAGATGGGGATGCCCGACCTGGTCGTTCAGAAGCCTGCGATGCGAGCATCGTCACGTGAACGATGAGCAGGCGCGCGTAGTCGCGCGTGGCGGGAACGTCGCGGTGACTTGGCTGGATGGCCGCGCTTTTCCTGGGATCCATGTACAGGGCGACACCTTTGCCGAGCTGCATCGACAGCTTGCCGATGCGGCTGGCCGCTTGCGCCACGCCGCAGGCGACAGCGAAGCATTAGACGATCTCGACTACGCGGTCGAGGAGATGACCAACATGCTGCGCTTCTACGAATCGGCACTTACGGCGCGGGACATCCAACGGCCGTACCACCGGAATGATGCCGGCTGAGGTCCGCTCACAACACTGCACCCCCCGCGCGCTCATCGGCAGATGCGCGCGGCCATAGGATGCGGTTGTGGTGTCGCTGCTGTCGTTGTCGATGGAGAAAGCGCTGCATGCGCGGGCTCGCGAGCAGGTGCGGGTGATCGTGCGGATCGACGGCGTCGACGTCAGCCACGCCAACGGCGATGACGGCCCGGACCCGTGGCATGCGCTTGTACCAGTGAACCGCTTCGTGGCGACCGGCGAGTTCACGACCGCGACGCTTGCCTGCTGCCCGAGCTGTGGCCCGGACTGCTGCGCGATCGAGGCGCGGGTTCGCCGCGAGGGCGACGTGGTGCGCTGGGAGGTGGGTGATCGGCGCGGCGTTCGTTATGTGGGCGAGCGGCGCACGATCCTATTCGATGCCGCGGCGTACGACGCCGAGGTTGCCCGCATCGAGGCCGACCGCAGCTGGGAGACGGCGATGCACCGGGCCGGGCGGCTCATCCTCGCCGGCGTTGCCCTGCCGTCAGGGGTCGAGGGCGTATGGGTCCGCATGATCGGCACCGGGGAACTCGAGGTGTGGCTCGAGGAGCCGGACGAGTACCAGATCTGGGTGGACGCCCCGTGGGACCCGCAGCGGCCCGACGAGAGCGCCGCCGCGGTGCGGGCGATGCTCGCCGGACCGGCTGCCGACTGGCCCGCGCGGTGGCACAGCATGATCGTGGACCACGAGGGCCCGCCGGCGTACGCCGGTCCGTCCTGGCGGCACGTCGAGTTGTAACGGAACAGCGCGATCAGCGCCCGGCTTCAGCCGCCGTACGGCACGGTGATGATCTCGAGGTTGTGCCCGTCGGCGTCCTGCCAGTACAGCCCGCGGCCGCCGTCGTTGGTGTTGATCCTGCCAGGCTGCCGGTGGAAGGGATCCGCCGAGTACGCCAGTCCGTGCGCCTGGATGCGGGCGAGGATCTCGTCGAACTCCGGCTCCGACACGAGGAACGCGTAGTGCTGGGGACGAATGTCACCGTCGTCCTGCACGAAGTCGAGTGAGCAGTCGTTGGCGAGCTCGACGACCAGGAACGGACCGTACGGAACCGGCTCCGCGAGGCCCAGCAGCTCGGCGAGGAGCCGAGCGGAACGCCCCCGGTCACGCACGTGCACGATGGTGTGATTGAGCCGGACCGCCATAACGTACAGGCTACGGAAGTCCTTGGCAGGCCGAGGCCCGATGGGGTGGGCGACCTGTTGCCGTCAGCGGAGTCGTGCGTTGTGGGACTGCACGAACGGGGCTACGACAGGGTCGTTGAGCAGCAGGAAGTCCACCATCTCCCAGAACTCCGGCAGCAGCGGGCTGTTCAGCGCCGCCGGCCGGTCCAGCTTCGTGCCGAACAGCGGATCATCGCCGAACACGTCGCCGCCGGTGGTCAGCGAACACATCGGTTGGTCATGGCCCTCGACCGCTCCCCATCGGCAGCCGAACGTGACGTGGTGCTCCGACAGGGTCGCACGAGTGGAGCGTGTCATGGGTGCGCAGCGGTTGCCGGTGTCGGCCTGCGGCTCACCGCAAGTCGATCTCAACCTGGTGCGCCGTGAGCATGTCCAGCAGATACTCCAAGGTCACCGCCGGACCCAGCCGGCGCCGGTCGTAGCCGACGACGAGGTGCGCGCGGGCGACGGCGGAGTCGTGCCACACCAGACGAAACGGTGCCCGCGCGCCGAACGTCCCGCGCAGGCAGTCGTCGAGGGCGTCGAGGTTCCACCCGAAGTATCCACCCGGGCCGTTGATCGCCTCGCCGATCGCGCAGTAGAACCCCTCGATGTCGGTCACGAACCGGCCGTCGAGGTCGTACGTGGTGCCGGCCGGCCGGTCCGGCGCACCGGACCGGTGGGCGAGCGCCACGCCGGCCCAGTGATGGCGCAGCTCCCGGTCGTAGCCGGCCCACAGATTCTTCCCGTCGGGCCGTCCGGTGTGCCAATGCTCCAGGATGCCGAGGATCCCCGCAGGCAGCGGCTCCCCCGGATCACGGTCGACCGTCACGTCGACGAGCCCGGCACCGAGCCGTGACGGCCCGCTCGCGATGACCGTTCCGGACACCACGGCACCGATGACCTCATCGGCCGAACCGTCGGCGGCGACCACGTGCACGTCGGCGCGGATGCGACGGCGACGCAGACTTGCCTTGGTCGACTGGCCGAGCGCACCGAGCGCGGTCAGCAGCGGAGGTTCCGGCCGGCAGCCGAGCAGCCGCACCTGCGGTACGGGTGGTGCGGCCCGATCGCGGAACACTCCGGCGACGTCCCGACATGTGCCGTAGGGCTCCTCGTCCAAGCCCTGGAGCAGGAATTCGGCTACCCCGCCGGGACGTACCACGGCGTCCGTGCGGTCGTAGACATGAACGAACCCGCTGAGATCGATGTCCACGGTTCCCGGCACGGCGATGTTCGGTCGTTGCGCGAGCACGACGACGTCGCCGAGGTCCTCGCCCCACCATTCCGGCGGCGTGCCCGACGGTGACGGAGGCGCCGCGATGCAGACGTCGCCCAGCCATGCCTGATCGGTGCCGAGTGCCTCGGTCGGCAGCCGATCGAGGAGGTCGGCAAGCGCGCCGCCAGGGGTACAGCCGACGAGCGTGAACCGCTCCCGGGGACGGGGCGGCAGGTCCACGAACAGTCCGTCGATCTCCGCGCACAGTGCCAGCGGGAGGTCGTCCTCGTAGGAGCCCTCGGAGCCGACGTCGCCGAGAAGCAGCCAGCGCGGGCCGACCAGACGCTCCCACGTCCACCGCCGCTGCT
The DNA here is from genome assembly GCF_040674675.1 of Dactylosporangium sp. NPDC049742. Lineage (NCBI taxonomy): Bacteria > Bacillati > Actinomycetota > Actinomycetes > Micromonosporales > Micromonosporaceae > Dactylosporangium > Dactylosporangium sp. NPDC049742. The sequence goes on from NZ_JBFANF010000013.1 coordinate 97,320, forward strand.
CGGGCGGCAGGGCCGCCTCGGGACCGGCGCTCATCGTCATTGCCGAGACCCTACCCGCCGGAGACGCCGCGACGGGGTCGCGCGGGTGCCTGGCTGGTGCGGTACCTGCGGACCGGTGACCCACGCGCCGGTGGCGCCGGCGTGGGCGGGCCGGGAACGGGTCGCTGACGCGCTGCATCCCGACCGCGGTGGCGATCGCCAATCAGGGCCGCAGGGTCCGGGAGTCGATGGAGATCTCGGCCGTCACCCACGACGACCCGCGGCGCATCCGCCATCCCCGCCGCGTAGATGTCGTTGCTGCAGTTCGGCGACGAGTTCGGCACCGCCGCCGACTCGTTGTGCGGCCGGTGACGGTACCGCGGCGGGAGGTGGACGGCGGCCGTCAGGGCAGGACTCGGCGCAGGATGTGGTTCAGGCCGAAGTCCGTCTCGATGGAGCGGACGTCGACGTAGCCGAGCCGGCGGTAGAAGTCGTGGGCGGTGATGCTCGCGCTGGTCTCCATGTGGTCGTAGCCGTCGGTCGCGGCCAGCGCCTCGATGTGGTGCAGCAGGAGCCGTCCGATGCCGCGGCCGGCGGACGTCGGGTGCACGAACATGCTGTGGACCTTGTTGCCGGCGCGGGAGATCGTGCCGGTGATCCCGTCTGTTTCGGCGACGAACATCTGCCGTTGCGCGGCGAGTTCCTGGACGCGTTGCGCGGTGAAGTGGGCGCACATCCGGTCGATGATCTCGCTCGGGTAGTCGCGGCTGTTGACCTCGCGCAGGCAGCGTTCGATGATGCCGGCCACGGCGTGGGCGTCGGCATTGTCGAACCGTCGAATCGTCACCATCGATCCATCGTGCCAGCATCAGGCGGCGGCACGCCCGGGCGACGTACCGGTGTGACCCGGTGCCACGGTCGGGTGCACTGTAGTCGGTATGAGCGAGGTTGAGCGTGACGGCCGGGCCGAGCGTTGCCGGGTGGTGGCCGACGGCGTGGCGGCGCTCGCGCGCGAGCTGGCTCGCCTGGTTGATCTGCCGACGAGCGAGGAGCTTGACGGCGTGCTGGCCGGCGCCCAGGAGCGGCCCGACGATGTGTGGGTGGGCGTCCACACCAACTGGACGACCGCCACCGTGTCCGTCGTGGTCGCCGACCTCGGCTGCCCGCGAGACCTCGACCCCGACGACTTCGCCGATGACGATGCCTACGAGGCCGCCGTCAATCAGCTGTACGACGACGCCGAGGCGATGGTCGGCATCGTCGCCGACCGGCTCGGGCTGGGGCCCGCCGACCCCCTCGCGCTGGATCCGTGCGCCGACCACAGCACCCGGGTACGGCTGATGGCGGGGCACTGGGCGGTGACCGTGGCGGCGGTGCAGGAGGACACCGACCTGCCGCTGACGGTCGAGGTCGACCTGACGTACGGCGCCGACCTGCCCGGCCGGCTGGCCCAGCTGGCCGGACCCGCGCCCCGCCCCGGACCGGTCGACTGGCCGGCGGTGTCGGCCCGGATCGGCGTCGAGCTGCCGGACGACTACCGCTGGCTCATCGAGCAGTACGGTCCCGGCACGTTCGACGGGTACCTGACGCTCACCCCGCCCGAGGCGTTGCCCGTTCCGGCGCCGGGCCCGCTCGTCGGTGTGCTGCGGGTCGAGTCGGCGCGGACGCTGCCGGTCGCCACGACCACCAACGGGGCGGTGGTGTCGCTGCTCGCGGATCCGTACTGGGACGGCGCCTGGCAGGGCCTGCGGATCGCCAGTCCGGACACGGCACCGTGGGACGTCGACACCGGCCTGCTGTACTTCCTGGTGCTGGTCCTGTCCGGCCGGTACCCGGTGCCGCAGTTCCCGAGCGCGTCCCCGCGGCGCGACGACGGCGAGGAAGCCACCGGGCAGTAGGGTTCGGCGCATGTCCAAGCTGGCCGGGAGTCTGTCGGCGGTGTTCGCCGGGTACGCCGAGTTCTGGCTCGGGGTGACGCGGCCGGTGCCGGCGTTCCGGGTCGAGGTGAACGGGCCGGACCTGGAGCTCACGGTCGACGTCGACGGGGCCGAGCGGCGCGTGGTCGGGCGGCTGTCCGCCTACGCGGTGCTGGCGCACCGGTTCTGGGCCGCGGTCCTGCCGCCGCCGGTGGTCATCCCGTCGCTGATCCGCGAGGGCAACGAGGGACGCGACTGGGCGCAGTTCGACGACGAGTACGCCGGAGCGCCGCTGCGCGAGGCCGCGGCCTGCCTGGAAGCGGCGGGCGAGCGGACCGAGGCGGCCCTCGTCCATCGGCTCCTGGCAGCCACCGACGGCGACTGGGGTGTCCCGCCGTGGACGAGCGACAAGGAGTACACCGGTCACCACCAGGTGCCATCATCGCTGCTGGCGGAGGTCCAGCGCCGCAGCCCCGTCGTGGAGCGGATCGCCGGCCGCAGGTCCTGGAACGCCACCAGTACCGTCAAGGCGCTGCAGGCCGGTGTCGGGGTGAGCGACCCGTTCGACCGGCTGGCCCTCGCGCACCTGTCCGCGCACGCGATCGGCGAGTGGATGTGGTCCGAGGGGCTCAAGCACGACGAGGCGCTCCGGTTCCTGCTGGCGTCGACGACCGACCCCGACGCCGCCGGCATGGTGGCGCTCGGCGGGGCCGAGGACATGGCGCTGGCGCTGGCCCGGCAGCGGGCGTACGCAGAGGCGATCCCGTGGCTGACCGCCTGCGTCGACGGCGGCGTCCGGGTGGCCGAGCTGGCCGCGGCCCGGCACGAGTGCCGGCTGGCGGTCGGCGACCCTGCCGCCGACGACGACTGGGCTCTGGTCGAACGGACCATCGGCGCGCCGGACGCCAAACGGAACCGTGGCGGGCCGTACTGGAACGACGTCCGGTTCGCGGGCGGTCTCGCCGCCAGGCGCGCGGTGGCCCTGGCCCGGGCCGCGGAGGCCACCGCGCTGCGGGCCGCCGGTGAGGATCTGTGGCTCGTCGAGCAGGTCCGCCGGTACGGACGCGACACCGCACGCAAAGGCATCGAACGGCTGCTCAAGAAGCGGGCCTACACGCCCGGCGACGACGAGGCCGCCGCGCTGCGCGCCCGCGCCCAGGACCTGAGCGAGCGGGCGTTGCGCACGGCCGGGCCGGAGGCGGCGGACACGACCCCCACCACCGTGGACGGCGGCAAGGACCGGGAGCGTTTCTTCCGCGCCAACGCGCTGTTCGGCTCGGTCGGCCGGGCCCGCGAGGCGCTCGGCGACCGCGACGGCGCGCTCGCCGCGTACACCGCGGCCCGCGACATCGCGCTCGCCTCCGGCATCACCGGCGACTGGTGGGAAGGCGACGTCCAGCGGGTCGGAACCGCGGCCTAAGGAGCGTCGCCGACGTCCACCACCTCGCCTTCGTACGTCCACACCGCCGGAGGCAGGCCGAACGCGCGGCGGGCGGCCCGCACGGCCAGGCTGGCGCCACCGCCGGTCACCGCGCCGATGCCGAACGGCGCCACCCGGCCGAGCACGATGATGCCCTGCTTCGTCCCGTACCTCGTGATGAAGTTCCTGCCCAGGATCCTGTTGATCTGCCGCAGCGTCTCGGTCGGCACCTTGGCGACGACCTGACGCCCCCAGTGCTGTCCCGTGCGCTCGGCGACTTCGGGCACGCGCGCTCCGGCGGAAATATCCTGGTGCGGTGTGTCGGATCGGGTGGCGGCCGTTCGTAGACATGAGTGAGGGCGGCCGACAGAGGGCCGCCGCACGAACCGAAGGGAACCGACATGACCGCGGTCTACACCTGGGACGTCTTCTCCACGCTCGACGGCTACGGCTCCTACGCCGAGCCCGGCGACTGGGGTGGCTACTGGAGCAAGCAGGGCCCCGAGCTGCTCGCGCACCGCGCCGCGCTGTTCGACACCCCGCAGCGGATGGTCTTCGGCGCCACCACCTTCCGGGAGAACGCCGAGATCATGACCTCCGGCATCGACCCCCACACGCTCGACGAATGGAACGTCCGCACGATGCGGATGCCGGCGACGGTGATCTCCTCCACGTTGCGGGACACGCTCGGCTGGCCCGACGCGACCATCGTCAGCGGCGACGCGGTGGACATCGTCAAGCGGCTCAAGGAGGAGTCCGATGTACCGCTGCGCTCGCAGGCCAGCCTGTCGCTGAACTGGGCGCTGATGGCCGCCGGCCTGGTCGACCGCGTGCAGGTGACCATCTTCCCGGTCATCTCCGGCCTGACCGGCACCAGCCCGATCCTCAAGGGCGCCGCCGACTTCGACCTCGAGCTGCTCGAGAGCCGGACCCTCGACGGGCGCACCCAGGAGCTCGTGTACCGGCCGACCCGCCGGCGGTGAGGTTCAGCGCAGCTGCGGCAGGAAGCGGTGCCGGGCGAGCGCCGCCGTCGTCTCGGCCGCGAGAGCGGCGACGAAGGCGGTGATCGCCAGGATGACGACCCAGGCCCAGATCCGGGCTCCCGGCAGGTGGCCGTAGGCGATCCAGTGCAGCGCGAAGGTGGCGACCGCCGCGTACGGGAACGCGTAGGCCCAGAACCCGGAGCTGAAGCGCAGGTGGCGGTACACGCCGATGAGCCGGAGCTGGACGAGGGCTGCCAGGAGCGTGTAGCCGGCGAGCCCGAAGGCCACGGCGTCGACCGTGCCGTGCGTGATGGCCAGGTACGCCAGGCCGGCGAGGGCGGGCGGCGCCGCCAGGATCGCCAGGGTGGGTTGCAGCTGCGGGGGAAGCGGCCCGCGGAAGTACAGGCGGGCCAGGATCATCGACTCGATGACGAGCCACGACACGAGCCCGAGGCCGAAGAACACCCGGGCGAGGCCCGGCCAGCCGGCGAGCGCCGCGCCGATCGTGGCGATGAGCCCTCCGGCGACCGTGGGCAGCACGTACCCGGGGTGCAGCTTGTCCATGTCGAGGCCGCCGGCGATCCACTGTCCGGTCATCCACCCGGCCAGCACGACCGTGATGATGGCGAACACCCCGAACAGCCACTGACCCGCCCCGCGGTCGTGCCGCATCAGGCCGATGGACAGCAGCATGCCGACGATCGGGATCATCGAGATGAACGGTCCCAGCACCGGGTCGGCCATTTCGGCGGTCCAGCCGCCGGCTCGCCGCGACACCTGCGTGACGTAGCCGACGAGCAGCGTCAGCCAGACCGCGGCCGCCAGGATGCACAGGATGTCGGACACGAGGGCGGGCGCGAATCCGAGCACCGCGGCGTAGCCCCAGCATCCGGCCAGGCCTGTCAGCCCGTACGCGATGCCGAACAGGTTCGGTGTGATGCCGACGCGTGGCTCACTCGTCCGTGCGTTCACCGCGGCACGCTACCCGCCGATCCGGCCGTTATGCCGGTGCCGTGATTCCCGGCGTCAGTCGCAGCCGCCGGTTGCCAGCGTGCCCGCGACCCGGCCGCCGATTCGTTCGGGGAGGCCGGTGACCGCTCCGACGACGCACACTCCGCGGACCGGGACCGCGTAGAACAGGGAGTCCTGGGGCGCTGGATCGCCGTCACGGGCCGGGCGGACGACCGCGCCGGTGAACCCTGCGTCGGCGAGCCGGGCGAGCAGCACCGCCGGGTCGGGCAGGACCCGGTCGCACTGCCTTCTGGCCGGTCCGCCGGGCGTCTCCTGCACCGCACGGCACGTCGGCTCGGGGTTGAGCAGGTCGTCGATGCGCCCCACCACGGCGCTGAGGTCGGCGCGGGCCTCGTCGGTCACGGCCGCGCGCCAGCCGTCGTCCTTGGCGACGCGGGCGCAGTAGCCGGCGTCGGCGCCCTGCGGCACGTTGCATGCGAACAGCCGCGGCTTCGCCGCCGGCCCCTGCACCGGCGCAGGGGCTGGTCCGATCCGCTCGATCACCAGCGCCGTGACAGCGAGCGCGGCGAAGGTCAGCACGAACGCACCCACCCCGAGAACCGCCCGCCGATGCGACACCCGGTCATCGTGCCACCGATCCCCGACGCTCACTGCCCGCGCGGCGTCTCCCGCATGATCCACTGAGCGAGCACGGTGAGTCTCGCCCGTACGTCGTCGGAGCTCCAGGCCCTTGCCTTGCACCGGGCCGCAGCTGAGGTGGAGCTGCTCGGCGAACGAGTCGCGGACGGCCTGCGCCGCCGTGTCGGCCAGTTCGACCGCGTCCGCCCAGATCGGCAGGGGGCGCGCCCGCCGGAGCTCGATCGCGCGCAGCGTGATGACGAGCAGCTCCGCCGCGGCGCACGACTGGGTCACTGCCGCGCCGACGCCCATGTGCGCGCGACCTGCACGGTCAGCCCGATCGCGCAGATGACCAGGGAGACCAGGAAGAACAGCCGCAGTGCACGCATCAGGTCCCGCTGGACGAAGGACCGCAGCACCGCAGGAACCATGCCGCTGTGATCGGCGGCGGGCGCCGGGAGGTGAGCCGGAGCCGGTTGCGGGCCGGTTGTCACCGCGACCGCTGAGGACCCGCTCGCGGCACGGGTCCTCAGCGGCGGTACGGGGGTCAGACGATCGTGGCCGGGAACCGCTCCCAGACCCGGTGCGCGCCCATCAGCCGCAGCACGTCCGCGAAGACCTCGTCGGCGGCGTCGCCGGTGACGACGCCCGGCGAGCCGGTGACGCCGGTCGCGGCCAGCACGGTGGTGCCCGCGCCCCAGGCGCCGATCGCCTTGGCGTGCCGCCAGCACTCCTCGACCAGCAGCAGGACCCGCGGGTCGACGGCGGCGGGCTTGGCGTCGCGGGACGGGGGTGCGTCGGGTGCGGGGACGGGTGCGGCGGCGAGCAGCAGGGCGTCGAACTCGATCGACCGGCCGGTGGCGAACGTCCGCTGGACCGGCAGCCCGTCGGCCATCCCGCCGTGCGGCGCGATCAGCAGTGGCACCATGCCGGCGGCGAACACGGCCTCGCGGAGGGGGCGTACATGGGCCATGTCGCCCTCAGGGTCGACGACGACGCCGACGGTGCGGCCGTCCGGCGGCCACGTGTGCCCCACCTGTGACAGCGCCGGGCTCGGCGTCACCGCGGCCACGGGCGCGGCCGGCTGCGGTGCGGGCAGGCCCAGCCCGGCGGCCACCTGCGCGCACAGCACCGGGTCGATGTTCGCGAGGGCCTGCAGCTGCCGTTCCTTGATCGCCTGCTCGTAGCACTTGCCGAGCTCGAAGGTGTACGCGCGGACGATGTGCTCCTGCTCCACCGGCGACATGCTGGCCCAGAACAGCCGGGCCTGGCTGAAGTGGTCGTCGAACGACGCCGGGTTGGCGCGGATCTTCGGCGCCTCCGCGACGGTCACCGGGGCGTCGTGGTAGGCGTGCTCGGCGTCTCCGGCGACGAAGGGGTTACCTCCGTCGAGGGAGTTCGGCCGGTACGGTGCGACCCCCGCGTGCACGGCCTGCTGGTGGAAGCCGTCGCGGAGCATGTCGTTGACCGGCGCGTGCGGCCGGTTGACCGGGATCTGCGCGAAGTTCGGGCCGGCGAGCCGGGTGATCTGCGTGTCGAGGTAGGAGAACAGCCGCGCCTGCAGCAGCGGGTCGTTGGTGACGTCGATGCCGGGCGGCAGGTGGCCCGGGTGGAACGCGACCTGCTCGACCTCGGCGAAGAAGTCCCGAGGTGTCTGGTTGAGGACCATCTTCCCGACCGGCTGCACCGGTGCGAGCTCCTCCGGCACGATCTTTGTCGGGTCGAGCAGGTCGATCCCGGCGAACGTCTCCTCCGGCGTGTCCGGGAACACCTGGACGCCCAGCTCCCACTCGGGGTAGGCGCCGGACTCGATCGCGTCGTACAGGTCGCGGCGGTGGAAGTCGGGGTCCATGCCGCTGAGCATCTGCGCCTCCTCCCACACCAGGGAGTGCACGCCGAGCTTCGGCTTCCAGTGGAACTTCGCCAGTACTGTGTCACCGGCGTCGTTGACCAGCCGGAACGTGTGGATGCCGAAGCCTTCCATCATCCGGAACGAGCGGGCGATGCCCCGGTCGGACATGTTCCACATGACGTGGTGCTGGGCCTCGGTGTGCAGGGACACGAAGTCCCAGAACGTGTCGTGCGCGCTCTGCGCCTGCGGGATCTCGCGGTCGGGGTGCGGCTTGCCGGCGTGGATGATGTCGGGGAACTTGATGCCGTCCTGGATGAAGAAGACCGGCATGTTGTTGCCGACCAGGTCGAACGTGCCCTCCTCGGTGTAGAACTTCGTCGCGAAGCCCCTCGTGTCGCGCACGGTGTCGGCGGAGCCGCGGGACCCCAGTACCGTGGAGAACCGCACGAAGACGTCGGTCTCCTTGCCCTTCTTGAGGAAGCCGGCCCGCGTCAACGAGTCCGCGGTGCCGTAGCCGGTGAAGACGCCGTGCGCGCCGGCGCCGCGCGCGTGCACCACCCGCTCCGGGATCCGCTCGTGGTCGAAGTGCGTGATCTTCTCGCGGAGGTGGTGGTCCTGCAGCAGGGTCGGCCCGCGCGGCCCGGCCTTGAGCGAGTGGTCGGTGTCGCGCAGCCGCACGCCCTGCGCCGTGGTCAGGTATGCGCCCTGCTGTCCGTTCGCCGCGGCCGGCGCGCCGGTCTTCTCCCCCGTCGGCGTCCGCGGGTCGGGGCCGCCCTGGTCCTGTTTCGCCGGCAGCGGCGGCGCCGGTGTCGTCGGCTCCTCGATCGTCGGCGTCCCGCTGCCCGGTGACCCGGGCACGTCGGGCGTCAGCAGGTCGGCCACTTTCTCTGCGGCGGCTTCGACGGCGTGCTTGACGGCCTTCGCGGGCTTGCTGGTGGCCATGGCGGGTACCTCCATGAAGTGGACTCATGCAGGCTTTCCGCGCTACCCGTGGCAGGTCCGGACAAACTTCTCCGCCCAGCGTTCGGTGTGGGCTCAGTGCCCGGGTGGGGGTCCGAGGAGTTCGATCGCGTGCTGGGCCGCGGCGTGGCCGAGGGCGACGGGATCGATCGGTCCGGGGTCGGGCAGCCCGGGTGCCCGGGCCGGCTCGCCGACCGCCGCGGCGAACCGGTCGAACCCCGACGGCGTGGTGATCTGCAGGGTGCGCAGGGGTTCGTCGGCGCCGACGACGAACGAGTGCGGCAGTCCCGTCGGCAGCAGGACGAAGTCACCCGGGCCGGCGGACAGCACCTGCCCGTCGCAGTGGAACTGCGCCGTGCCGGACAGCACGTAGAACAGCTCGTCCTCCTCCAGGTGCCGGTGCAGCGGTGGCGCGAAGCCGGGCGGATTGACGAACTCGACGACGGTGAGACGCCCCCGCGTCTGCGCACCGGTCGCCTTGACCGTCACCAGGCTGCCGAGGAACCACAGCGCCTCACCCTCGCCGTCGCGCCGCACGTACGGGCGGACCGGTTCCGTGTCTGACATGCCCCACCTCATTCGCCATACCGCTGTCTAATGAATACGTTGCTAGTATGGCGGAACCATGAGTGATGTCAACGGCAAACCGCGGCGGCGGTACCAGTCGTCCGTCCGCGAGGAGGGCGCCCAGCGGACCCGCCGGGCGATCGTGGCCGCGGCCGGCGAGCTGTTCGTCGAGCGCGGGTACGTCGTCACCTCGCTGGCCGAGATCGGCGCCGCCGCCGGGGTCGCCCGGCCGACCGTCTTCGCCGCCTTCGGCTCCAAGCCCGCACTCCTCAAGCAGGTGCTCGACCAGGCGCTCGCCGGCGACGACGAGCCCGTGGCCGTCGCCGACAGGCCGTGGTTCCGCCCCGTCTGGGACGCCACCACGCCCGGCGCGGCCCTCGACGCCTACGCCGACGCGTGCGTCGTCATCGCCCGCCGCGCCGCCCTGCTGTTCGAGACCGTCCGCAGGGCGGCCGACGACGCGCCGGAGGTCGCCGAGCTGTGGGACACCCTGCAGCGCAACCGCCGGGCGGGCGCGGCGATGGTGGTCCGGCACGTCCAGACGCTCGGCGACCTCGCCCCGCCACTCGACACAGAAGCCGCGACCGACGTGCTGTGGATCTACAACGACCCGGGCCACCACGCGGCGCTGGTGTCACAGCGCGGCTGGACCGAGGACGCGTTCCGCCGCTGGCTGGCCACCAGCATGCGCCGCGCGCTCCTGCCCACCTGAACGCTCCTGCCGGGGCGAGCGCTCCCGGCTTGTCCCGGCGGTGCTCAGTGCGTGGGGACGTAGCCGGTGCGGTCCGCGTCGGTGATCTGGCGCAGCACCCGGGCGGGGTTGCCCACGGCGAGCGCGCCGGCGGGCACGTCCCGGGTGACGACGCTGCCCCCGCCGACGACGGCGCCGTGGCCGACGGTCACACCCGGCAGGATCGTCACGCCACCGGCGATCCACACGCCGTCGCCGATCGTGATCGGCCTCGCCCGGCAGCCGCCGGCCTTGCGCTCGGCGAGGTCCAGAGCGTGGTCGGCGGTGTAGATGCCCACCTTCGGGCCGAGTAGCACGTCGTCACCGATCGTGATGGGTGCGCCGTCGAGCATCACACAGTCGAAGTTGGCGAAGAACCTCGCGCCGACGTGGATGTTCGTGCCGAACTCGCACCGGAACGTCGGCTCGAACTGCGCGCCCTCGCCGACGGTGCCCAGCACCTCGCGGAGCAGGGCCTCCCGTTCGGCCTGCGGTCGCCCGTACGCGGCGTTGTAGGCGTTGGTCGCCAGCACCGCCCGCTGCCGGGCGCCGATCAGCTCGGCGGTGAGGTCGTCGTACATCGCGCCGGTGGCGATGTGCGCGAACTGCTCGGAAAGGCTCGCCATGGGGGTCAGCCTCCCGGACACGGGTTGACGTAGGCCAGCCGTGGCACGAGCGCCCTCCACTCGTGCGGCGACAACGGCTTCTGGACGAGCCGGCACGCGGCAACCACCAGGTCACCGGCGACGTGCCGCAGGGTCGGTGTCGTGCCTGGCTGGGCCGGGTGCTTCCAGACGGCGATCCAGTCACCGACGCGCCCGTTCGTCCGGTAGACGCGAACCTCCCGGTAGTCGTCGCGCTTGCCCATCGGCTGGACCTCGCCGGTCGAGACGTCCACCGCCTGTATCTTGCCCGCCACGGCCACGGATGCCCATCGCCCGTCTTCGGTGAGGTTGACCGTCGACGCCAAGGGACCGCCGAGCGCGACGACCCGCTGCTGCCCCGTGGCCAGCTGCACGATCCGGATGCTGCCGTCCCGCTGGCCGAGCACGGCGACCTCGGCGCCGACCGCGACCGAGGTGTACTGGTCGCCGGGCCCGACGTACACCGGTGGCAGGTCCTGGTTCCACACCGACCAGCGCCCGGCGTCGTCCGCGAGCACGTCACCATTCTTCACCAGCTCGCCGGTGGCGGTGACCCGCAGCGGATCCTGGGTCAGGTCCAGCAGCCTCACGGTGTCGCCGGTCTCGGACCCGAGCACCCCCCATCGTTCGTTGAGATGGTCGATCTGGTCCACGCCGGTCGCCACGGTCCGCCAGGCCGGCGGGTCCGCGCCGAAGTCGACCACCGCGGCGACACCACCGCTGAGGACGACGGCGCGGTCGTCGTGACCGGGCACGGTCAGGGCGTCGTCGTACTCGATCGAGCGGGCGGGCGTCGTGCCCACATCGACCAGGCGGTCGCCGACGAAGACCAGCCGCGGCCCGGAGACGGTGACAGTGGCGTCGGTGTCCGCGTCGCCCACGTAACGCGGGCGACCCGGGTCGGCGGGGTCCCAGAGCGTGACGGCGCCGGTCGCCGACGTGGTCACCAGGACCTTGTCGCTGGAGGCGGCGTCGAGCTTGGCGGCGGGGTCGGCGAGCGTCGCCACCCGGGGTGGCTCGGTCGCGAGGTCGATGACGCGGACGTGGGTGCCGTCCCGGCCGGCGGCGTACACCCACCGGGCGGCGTCGCTCGCCGTCTCCGTCACGTCGGTCGCCAGGAGCACCTCGCGCGCCGGCCAGGCGCGGGCGTCGAATGCGGTCAGCCGCCCGTCCGGGTACCGGCACAGCAGCCAGCCACCCGGGCCGACGCTCAGGTCGGCGTCGTCGTCGATGTGGGCGGACCTCAACCGTGGATCCGACAGTTGCCACACCAGGCGGGGCGACCCGTCCGACTCCGCCCAGACGTCGTAGCTGTACAGGCCCGACAGCGCGCCCGTGTCACCCAGCGGGACCGGACCGGCCGCCGCAGTGTCGGCAGGTCCCCAGGCGGTGCCACGGCCGTCGGCGTCGTTGAACATCAGCCACTGGTCGCCTTCGACGATCTCGTTGGCCGCATGCCGCCACGTCAGCACCTCGCCGGTGGCGAGCAGGTCCAGGACGGAGCCGAGATCGACCCTTGACGAGCCGTCGGAGTCCAGCTTCGCCGCGGCGGCGCGCAGCCGCATCGCCGTCATCGGATCGGACTCCTGCAGGGTGTCCGCCTTGTCGATGAGCTCGGCCGCGTCGTCGCTCCTCTCCGCCGCGATCGCCGCCTCGAGACGGTCGCGGGCCACCGGGAACGACACCGTCACCAGCAGCGCCGGCAGCACGATCATGGCCACGGCCGTGACGCCGAGGCGGGCGGCCCGCCGCGGCGGCGGGCGCTCACCGCGCAGGATCGCGCCGACCTCCGCGCCGGTCTCGACCAGTCGTCCGTAGCGGCCGGGGCGGTGCCCGGCGGCGAGGCGCTCCAGCAGGCGGGCGTGGCGGAACTGGTACACCGAACCCAGCTGCCGCAGGATCGCCCGTTCGTGCGCGTCCTCGAGGAAGGTGAACAGCCGCCACGGCAGCCGCCGCCACAGCACCAGCCACCCGTGCGCGATCATGTACGACACGCTCGGCGCGCCGGAGCCGAGCAGCACCGCGCCGAACGCGACCAGCGCCGCCCACGGCCCCGCCTCCAGCGGGGAGTCGGTCGACATCCCGGCGAACTGGACCAGCGATCCGCTGCTCATGCCGGACGTGACCGTCGTGAGCAGCGCGTCGCCGAGGCCCGCGGCCACCGCGCAGCTCAACGCGGTGACGGTCAGGCTGATCAGGTCGCCGCGCAGCACCGTGCGCGGGGTGAGCGGGGTGTCGGCCTCGACCGGCGTGGCGAACCACCGCCCGACGCCGACCGGCAGGCCGACGGTCGCGCCGACGACGAGCACCGTCAGCAGCGCGGCGATGAGGCCGCTGCGCAGGTCGCGCTCGGACACCCCGGCGACCACGCCCAGCGTGAGCCCGGCGGGCAGCCCGAACGCCAGGCCCATGCCGAGCCCGGAGACCAGCCGCGGCACCAGCAGGCCGGGGCGGGGCGCCGCCCGGTTCGGCGTGGAGCCCCGGCCCAGCGCCAGGCCCTGCAGCACCACGCTGAGCGCCATGCCGAGGCCGGTACCGAAGACCAGCAGCTGGATGAGCTGGTAGAGCAGGCCGATCCCGCCGGAGGTGGCGCGGCCGGCGAAGTACCAGCCGGTCGCCGCGCAGACGACGAGCGCGCCGGCGAGCCCGTCGCGGGCCGCCGCGCCGACGAGCGCCGTCCAGCGCCGCCGGCCGGTCGCGGGCGTGTTGGTGGCGCTCATGCCGCGGGCCGCGTTGAGCCCGGCCACCGTGCCGGCCGCGAGCCCGATCCCGGCGCCGAACAGGGCGTCCGGCGCGGCGCCGTACCCGAAGGGCTGCACGTACGCCGTGGCGGCGGCACCCACCGCCGCGATCACGGCCGCGACGGACCAGACGACCACCCCGGTCGGCACCGCCCGCGCCAGGTGCCACCAGGCGAGGTTCGGCGTCGCGAGCCGCTCCTGCAGGTGCGCCGCCAGGAACGACAGCGCCCGCTCGGCGACCGGCAGGCGGCCGGCCGGGTACACCGTTGGCAGAAGCCGGTCGAGCAGGTGCTGCTGGATCGCGGGGACGTCGGGCAGCGCGCACAGCTCCGCCGGAGTGGTGTGCGGCCGCTCGTACACGGCCCGGGCGAGCGCGGTCATCAGCGGCGTCGACAGGGCGGTGGCGAGCGGACCCGCCGGCTCCTGCCGCATCCGCTCCACCACCTCGCGCCAGCGGTCGGCGTCGACCTGCTCGCCGGTGATGAACGCGATCGAGTCGCTGACCCGGATGGGCCTGATGACCGCCAGCGCGGCGAGCCGCAGCGGCGCGACGTCGGCGAGCGCGGCGTTGAACTCGGCCCGCCGGCAGGTGACCACCGTCTGCAGCCCGCCGACCCCGGCGACGTCGTTGAGCGCGTCGAACACGTCCGGCAGCAGCCCGGCGGGCATCTCGTCCAGCCCGTCCAGCACCGGCAGGACCAGCCGCTCGGCCACCAGGCGCGCGGCGGCGTCCGAGCCGTACCGTGCGGCGTCGGCGAGCTCCGGGTAGTCCTCGACCAGCCGCCGCGCGATCCACTCGTGCAGCGTCTCCTGGTCGGCGCGCCAGGCGGCGAGGCTCAGCAGGACCGGCACGGGCCGCTGCACGGACACCGGGTCGTCGTCCCGGTCGGCCGCGGCCAGCACGAACAGCATCGCCACGGTCGACTTGCCGGCACCCGGCTCGCCGAGGATGACCAGCTGACGGTGCTGCAGCCGGCGGAACGCGTCCACCAGCGCGGCGGCCGGCTCCCGTCCGGTCGTCTCGTCGACGAGGTTGCCGGGCGTGATGGTCAGCGACGCCGGCCGGCCGGGCACGGCGTTCTCCCAGCGCAGCTGCAGCGGCCGCGGGTGGCGCAGCCGGCGGTCTCCGACCTCGTCGTGCCACTGCTGGAGGATCTGCCGGCGCAGGAACCTGGCCGCCTCCAGCAGGCGTTGATGATCGGTCGTGCCCGGCTCGGTCGCCGTGACGGACTGACGCCAGGCGATCGCCGCGAACACGAGCTGCCCGAGACCCGCGACCAGGCCGATCGTGTCCACCGCGCGACCGAACGGCTGCAGCCCCCACCCGACGGTGATCGACCCTGTGACGACAGCGACGGTCGCCAGCCACCGCCAGCGCGGACGCGGCACTCGCCGTGGACGGGATGCGGACACGGCGTCATCATGTCGCACCCCGGCGACCCCGGCCACCCAACATCATCTCGGGACACCCGTGAACGACGTCGATGGTTTCGCGGTTGACCTGGAGTCCACTCCAGGTCTTAGGGTGCGCGGCATGCGATACCGCGCTCTCGGCCGGACCGGCATGCAGGTCAGCGTCCAGTGTCTCGGCACCATGATGTTCGGCGCCGTCGGCAACCCCGACCACGACGACTGCGTGCGGATCATCCACGCCGCACTCGATCAGGGGATCAACTTCGTCGACACCGCCGACATGTACTCCGCCGGGGAGTCGGAGGAGATCGTCGGCGAGGCGCTGCAGGGGCGGCGGGACGACGTCGTGCTCGCCACGAAGGTGCACTTCCCGATGGGTGAGGGGCCGAACCGGGGCGGCAACTCGCGGCGCTGGATCGTGCGGGAGGTCGAGGACAGCCTGCGGCGGCTGCGGACCGACTGGATCGACCTGTACCAGGTGCACCGGCCCGACCCGACCACCGACGTCGAGGAGACCCTGTCGGTCCTCACCGACCTCGTGCGGCAGGGCAAGATCCGGGCGTTCGGCTGCTCGACGTTCCCCGCCGAGGAGATCGTCGAGGCGCACCACGTCGCGGAACGCCGGGCGCTGCACCGGTTCCGGACCGAGCAGCCGCCGTACTCGTTGCTGGCCCGCGGCGTCGAGAAGGACGTCCTGCCGGTCGCCGCCCGGCACGGGATGGGCGTGCTCACCTGGAGCCCGCTCGCGTCCGGGTTCCTGACCGGCCGCTACCGCAAGGGCGACCCGATCGACCTGTCCGCCGGGCGGGCCGCCCTGAACCCGGCGCGGTTCGACCCGTCGCTGCCGGAGAACGCCCGCAAGCTCGACGTGGTGGAGCAGCTCGTCGCGGTCGCCGAGGACCTCGGCTGCACGCTGCCGGAGCTGGCGCAGGCGTTCCCGGTCGCGCACCCCGCGGTCACGTCCGTCATCATCGGCCCGCGCACCATGGCCCAGCTGGACGCCTCGCTGAAGGGCGCCGGCCTGACCCTCGACGACGACGCCCTCGACCGCATCGACGAGATCGTGCCGCCGGGCACCGACCTGTACCGGGCGGACGGCGCGTGGCGGCCGCGGTCGCTGACGGACCCGGTCCTGCGCCGCCGCCCCGTCGCCGAGCGCGCCGCGGCGTAAACGGGCGGCGAGCGGGAGGGCGAACCCGTTAGTCTGGCCGGCTGCCGTACGGAAGGCCGAGCGTGACGACTGACCCAGTATCCCTCCCGCAGTTCTGGCAACTCAGGTGGCGGGACGTCGATCCCGCCGCGCGTCCCGTGGTCGACCCGGCCGGTGTCGCGGACCTGGTGCGGGCGCTGCCGCCGGCCGCCGACGTCCCGCCGGCCGGCACCGACTGGCGGCTGGTCGACATCTGGTACGACCGGATGACGCGGGCGCTGGTCGAGCACCTGGGCGACTGGGTGGTGTGCTGGTGGTACACCGTCGCGATGGAGGACGTCCAGGGTCGCGGGCCCGTTCCGGTCTGGCGGGCGGAGCGTCCCGCGGTGACGGCCCCGACCCCGGAGGAGACGCTGTCCCGCCTCGCCGACGCCGTGGTGGCCTGGCACGAGCTGCTGGTCGAGCTCGCGACCGACGCCCGCGGCCGCTTCGCGGCGGCTGCCCCGGCACAGGTGGACGGCACCGGCGAGCCGCCGGCCTGGCAGGCCGTTCGAGGCGACATCCAGGTCATCCGGTACACCGTGCCCACGGACGGCCCGCTGCCCTATCCGTGGCAGCTGATCTGGGCGGACACCGACGTCCAGGATCGGCCCTTCGATCCGGGCACGGTCCGGGCGGTGGTGGACGACCTTGTCGCGGCGATCGGGTTTCCGGGCGCCGACAGGCAGCTCAGAAACCTGTGGCTGGACAGCGTGTCGTCCGGGCTTGCCGCCCGGTACGGGCGGTGGGCGGTGGGTTGGCGCTGGTCGGTCGGCGAGGGCGACCTCGACGGTGGCCCGGTCGGCTCCTGGTGCTGCGTCCGGCACTCGGTCACCACCCCCGAAGCGACCGTTGCCGCGATCTCGGCGGCTCTGATCGAGTGGCGCGCCTGGCTGGACGACCTGGCGGAGCGGTTCGACCGGTTCCTGCCGCACCTCGGCGACGACATCGACGGATGGGAGCGTGCGGTCGCGCACCTGGTGACCGCCGTCGGTGACCGCACGCAGTACGAGTCCGGCTGGTACGGCTGCTGCACAACGGTGCTGTGGTGGTTCCTCGAAGCGGCCGGCATCGAGTCGGCCCGGCGGACGGAGCTGATCGAACACGCGGTCGGCGGCCGGTTCCGCAGCTGGGTGGAGCCGAAGCGAGCGGTCGTGCTGTCGGTCGCCGAGGACCTGGCCCAGCGGGTGGCCGTTGACCGAACCTGATCACCTGACGGTGTGGCTCCGGTTGCGGGAGACCGTCGGCTGGCGGGAGCTCGTCCCGCACCCGGAGCTGCCGGTGCCGGCGATCCGTGACGGCTTCGCCGGCTGGGCCGCCGGCTCCGGCTCGCGGCGGCAGTGCCTGTTGCTGACCGCGTACGACGACGTGCGGCGCGAGGCCGCCGCCGGCGCCGATCTCACCCCGGACCTCCTGGCCCGCTGGAACCGGACCGTCCGTGGGGTCCCGGTCGCCACGTTCCGCCGGGCGCCGGCGCACGCGAAGAACGGCCGGGAACGGTACGGGCTGCACGCCGACACCGAGCACCGGTTCGCCGCCTGCCTGGCGCAGACCGCCGACCGGGACACACCGGTGACGGCCCGGGCCGCCCGCGCCTACCTCGACGTCGCCTTCTTCCACCCGTACGACGACGGCAACGCCCGCCTCGCCGGGCTGGTGCTCCAGTTCGTGCTGCTCCGCGAGGGCGTCGAACTCGACGAGGTCGCGCCGATCCTGACGACGGTGCGCCGCGCCGACGACGCCGAGGGAGCGGCCGACCTGGCCCGGCTGGTCCACGGCATCGCCGCGGCCACCCGTCGCCGCTGGCTGCGGGCGAACGGAGCTCCTCCCGCGTCATGACGCCGCCGCGCGCTGCACGGGATGCGCGGACGGCCTACGGTGGGATCATGAGCGACGGTCTCGCGGATCACTTCCTGCTGCTGGCTCTCGACGACGAGGGCAACCACCTGGTCGGCGACCCGGCGCTCGACTACGGGCTCGCCGGGGCGGTGCTGCTCGACCTGATGCTGGCCGGGCGGATCGACCTCACCGGCGACCAGGTCGTGGTCACCGACGCCACGCCGACCGGGGACCCGGTCGCGGACGCGGCCCTGGACCGTGTCGTGTTGGAGAAGAAGCCGCGCAAGCCCGACGCCTGGATCCAGCCGCTGGCCGACGGGCTGCGCGGGCGGCTGCTCGACCGGCAGGTCGAGGCCGGGGTGCTGCGCCGCGCGCAGGACCGGGTCCTGTGGGTGTTTCCCCGCACCCGGTACGCGTCGGCGACCGGCACCGAGCCCGCCGCCGAGACCGCGGTCCGGCGGGACCTCGCCGCCGCCCTCGACGGTGCCGGTCCGGTGCCCGATCGGACGGCGGCGCTGCTCGGGCTCGTGCAGGCGGTCGGCCTCGCGGTGAAGCTGTTCCCCGGCCGGGACAAGAAGGAGCTGAAGGCGCGCATCGACGCGATCGGCAAGGGCAACTGGGCCGCCGACGCCGTCCAGGAGGCCGTCGCCCGTATTCAGGCCCTCATCGCCTCGATGGCCGCCGTCTCCATCGCCACCACGGTCATCACCACCAGCTGATCAGGCGCCACCGCGGTCAGGTGCCACTGCGGTCAGGTGCCACTGCGGTCAGGTGCCACCGGCTGGGTCAGGCGCCGCCGGCTGGTCGGGATCGGCGGCGTTTGCGGAGGCGTACCAGGGCCGGGATCCACAGGGCGGTGCCGAGGACCGCGAGCAGGGTGAGCAGGGGCAGCCGCCACCACCAGTGGATGGTCGCCGGCGGCGCGGACGGCGCCTGGGCGACCCACGGCCGGGCGGTCTTCGACCAGGCGAGGAACGCGTCGCCGACCGGGACGAGGCCGAGGGCGTACCGCTTGGTCCACGGCGTGCCGAGCGGCAGGCCGGCCAGCTCGCCGTAGTTGGCCAGGGCCGCGGCGAGCGGGGCGTCGTGCTGCACCTGGGCAGCGCCGATGGTCACCACGGTCGCGGAGAGGCTGACGCCGAGCGGGAGCGGCCCCGAGTCGACGTCCGCCGGGCCGTCCAGACCGGCCGGGTACTCGCGCACGGCGGGGCCGAGGCCGAGCGGGCGCACGATGTACTGGTCGCGGAAGCGCAGGTACTGCTCGCGGGCGAACGCCGGGTCGATGTCGCCGAGGAACCGGTGGATGATGCTCTGCGACGTCGCGCGGGCCACCTCGAGCGGCTCGCCGGTGGCGGGGTCGGCGCGGTGCGGGAGCAGGCCGGTCCTCGGGTCGAGCCGCTCACGGGCGCCGGCGACCCAGCGGGTGACGGTCGCGCCGTACCGTGGCGGCAACAGCGCATCGTGCAGCCGTAGCGACGCGATGGCGACGGTCGAGTCCACCGGCCACGCCTGCCCCGGATACGCCTGCAGGAACGGCGACGCCGACGCGTCGAACGCGGCGCCGAGCGCCTCGGCCGCCGCCGCGAACCGCTCCTGCTCCCCCGGGTCGCGCTGCCCCGCGGGTTGCAGGCTCAGCACGCCGCCGAGCAGCCAGTTGCTCCAGCCCTGGTAGAAGACACCGTACGGCGGGGTGAGGCTCTCGCTGAACGGTGCCTTGCCGGCGGGCTCGTCCAGGTGCCGCCACGCCCAGCGGGCCTCGCGAAGCGCCGTCGCCCGTTCGCCCGCGGGGCCGCGCATGCCGAGCTCGACCCAGGTCAGGCCGTACAGCGCGTGCAGGAAGAAGTACCCCTCCGGGTACAGCTGCTGCGCGTCCTCGCCGGCGCCGTCGTCGAGCGCGGCGCGCAGGAACGCCAGCTGCCGCCGTACCCCGGACGGCTCGCCACCGGTGCCGCCGGTGGCGGGCGCGACCAGCCGGACCGCACCCACCAGCGCACACACGCTGACGACCACCGCGACGGTACGGCGCACCCACCGCAGCCAAAACATCCGCTGATCTTAGGAGGCGCTGTCCATGCTTTTCGCCCCCGAACGACACGCGGTCAGGCGGGCAGGTCGCCGGCCCCGCGGATCGAGGCGGTGACCGGGTGCGGCAGGAACACCCAGCAGCGGCCGTAGCGGTCGCCGCCGGGCCACGTCGACGGTTCGCCGGTCGGCAGGAACCCGATGGTGACGGCGCGGCGGCGCATCAGGTCGCCGGGCATCGCGGTGTACGCGAGGGCGCGGTCCCGGCACTGGTCGCCGAACGCCGCGTCGCGGGCCGCCGGGGTCTCCGGGAACGCGGACGCCGCAGACTCGGCCACACCGGCGAACTCCATGTCGTGCGGCTCCGTGCACGGGGTCGGTTTCGTGCCGGCCCACTCGTCGCCGGCGACGAACCTGACGGCGCAGCCCAGGGTCAGGTCGCTGAACGGTTCGTGACCGGCCGGGTCGCGGTGCACCGAGCCTTGACGGTCCCGGACGCTGTCGATGTCCCCGCCGAGCGCCACCACGTCGCAGCGGTACCAGCGGGCGCCCGCCTGCCACTGCTCCGCCGTCGGGGCGAACAGCAGCAGCGACACGTCCAGCGTCCGCCAGTCCGCGCCGAGGTACTCCCCGGCCGTCCGCCCGCACCCGGCGAACTCGCCCGTGAGCTCGGCCCGCTGCGGCGGCGCGGCACGGCGGGCGAGGACCTTCGACACGCGCCCGACGGCGACGGTCTCCAGCTGGTGCGGTACCTCGCAGGCCACGCTCTCGGTCGGGGTCGCCTCGGCGGTGAGCACGACGTGCAGCCCCTGCCCCTGCCAGCACGCACCCACGACCGGATCCGGCCCGCCGCGCGGCGGTGCGGGCTCGGCGGCGGGCTTGAGGACCAGCGACAGCAGGACCGCGGCAAGCGGCAGCCCGAACATGACCACGTGCCGCCACCGCCGTGCCAGAACCTGCCGCCACCGCTGCACCATCGGCAGACTCTAACGACCCTCCCCACCGGCCGACCCCAGCGGTCTCAGTCTCATAGACTCGGCCGCACACTGACACTGGGGTGGAGGCGTGTTGGACGAGCTTCCGGTGCCGGACCGTTTCCGGCCGGCGCTGACCGCGATCGTCGACCGGCTCGTCGCAGGCGACTACGCCGGTGTCGCACGGGACCACAGCCCCTATCGCGACGACCCGGACCACGACCTCGGCCTCTGGGCACGGGAGTACCCGGCCACGTTCGTACCGCTGCCGCCCGCCGCCTGGGAGCACGCCACCGCGCTCCAGCTCGACGCCGGCTGGGCCGTGGACGTGTCCTTGTGGTCCCGCGAGGAGGGCCTGAGCGACATGACCCTCAGCACCTTCATCCGCGAGCACGACGGCGAGATCCAGGTCGACGTCACCGACCTCCACGTGCTCTGACCACGGCGCCCGAACCGTCAACCGCGGATCAGCAGCGACCGCAGGAACGTCCAGAGGCTGTCCGCCTCGACGGCCTCGATCCCGTCGGCATCGGCCATCGTGTCGACGAAGGCGACCTGGCCGGCAAGCTCTCCACGGGTCAGCAGCACGTACACGTTGCCGCATCCGTCTCCGGCCACGGGCAGCCAGCCGAACTCCCGCCACCGCGGATACAACGCCAGGCGCTCAGCGATGTCGAGGGACGCCCGATCGGGCCGCGCGCCGTACACTCCGCCGGCGCAGATCGCTTCCCCCTTGCACACCCGCAGCCAGTCGACAAGCACCGCGGGCAGCGGACCGCCCAGGCGCCGCTCCAGGTCGGCAAGCTCCTGCTCGTCGGCACCACCAGGGAACGGCTGCTCAGGCGCCCGCTGCACCCCTGCCAGCAGCCGCAACACGTCCTGCCGAGCCTCCCGGTCGTCCACCAGCTACATCGACCACCACACGTACATGCGCTGGTCAGGCCCGTGGACGCAGCGCGCCAGATCGCGAAGGCCCTCGACGGTGGAGTCGAGGCCGTGCGGCTCCCACGGCCCGAGCCACTCCTCCGAGGTCGCCCAACGCTCGGCGACCGGAGCGATCCGTTCGTCCGGCAGTGTTGCCAGGGCCCGGACGAAACCGTCCGCGATCTGCACGAGGCCGAACGAGCCCTCCTCCCCATCGCTCACCTTCAACACTTCACCGACGGCGTAGTACCGGTCGAAGTCGATCGGCAGCACATCCTTCTCCGACGCAGGCAGGTCCTCGATGATGCCCCACAGCTGGCTGCCGAGAATGCCGGGCTCGACCCACTTCATCAAGAGTTTCGGCAGTTCCGTGCCACCGGGACCCCACTCGACGAGGGTCATGGCCCGGTCGCGAACCGCAACGAAGTAGTCGGTGTTCATGCCCACGACGCTGAAGATACGCAACGTGCGCCACCGCACCGGCGAGCGGCGGCGGCCGACCGGCTGTGTGCGGCGATCGAGGGACGCGGACGAGCCGAGGCCCCTGCTGCAATACGCGCGTTGACCTGCCGATGACAGCGGCAGGGCCGCTACCGATCGTCGCGGTGGCGGCCCTGCCTGCGGGTCAGGCGAACTGGGCGAGCAGCGCCGCCGGGGCGGGTTGCGTTTCCGTGGCGGCGGGCTTGCTGATCGTGACCGGCTTGCCGAAGTCGGCGAACGTCGACGTCACCGTTGACGGCGGGACCTGGCCGGCGCCGGGCATCTTCACCGTCAGCGAGGTGACGTAGCCTTCGGCGTTGACCGTCGCCTCGAACGGCACCGACTTCGCCGCGTCGCCCATCTGCTGGAGCATGGCGGCGGCTGCTGCTGCCGGGATGTTGCGCTTGGTCGCGTCGATCGTGCCCTTGTACGTGCCCGTGCCGGTGCGCTCGGCCGACACGATCGTGTCAGCGAGGCCCTTGACGTTGGCCGGGTCGTCCGGGCTGCCGAGGCCCAGCTTGCTCAGCGACGTCTTGGTGCCGTCGATGTACATCCACTTCTTCGGGTCGACGCCCGGAATCGGCAGGCTCAGCTTCAGGTACAGGTCGGTGCCGGCGACGATGACCTCGCCGTTGAGCTGCTGCCCCTGCGCGGTGATGGTCATCGTGCCGCTGTTGGCCTTCTTGGCAGGGTCGCTGGAGCCCGTCAACTTGCTGCTGGCCACCGCGCCTGTGTCGGTCGTCGTCGTGTACGTCACGGCGACGCCGCTCAGTTTGCTGAACGCGCTGGTCAGCTCTGCGCGCGCGTCGGCCGTCGGTGACGCCGCAGCACTGGTCGACCCGTTGGCCGCCGGCGCGGCGCCGCCGTTGTCGTTCTGGTTCTTGTCGCCGCAGGCCGCGGTGACGGTGAGTGCGCCGGACAGCGCCAAAGCGAGCAGGACGTTCCTGCTGAACTTCATCAGTCTCCTCCCGTTGGGCGGCCCCGTGCCGCCCCGGCGAGGATAGTCACGGCGCCGGCGGGCTCCCGTACCCGGTGCTGGAAGCCAACCCGGCCTTGATGACCGTGGTCGGAGCCGCCTGATCGTCGGCCTCGGCCGCTTCATCGACTACGGCCCCTGACCGTCACAGCCACAATTCCGCCGGTGCTGGTTCGGAGGTCGTGGCTGGAGTCCTCAGTGCGGCGACGGGGCAGCCGGCTGGCGCAGGGCGTGGTCCAGTGCGCTCATCAGCTGGGCGACACGGTTGCTGCCGGTCGGGGCTGGCGGGTAGCGGCGGAGCACGTCGATGAGCGGCGGTGTCGCGCGGTGCCGTGACCGTTCCAGCAGGGTGTCCCCGATCTTGGGGTCTCCGCCCGCCAGCATCTCCCCGATGCGGGCGGCGCTCGCGGAGGCTCGCAGGATGTGGCCGACCTGGCTGGCCTGGGCGATGGGGTGCAGGTATGCGGCCGAGGCGGCGTCGCCGGCGGATCGCGCGGCCAGTCGCGCGGCTTCGGAGGGTGCGGACCGGGCGGCTCGATGAGCGTCGAGGGAGGTGACGCGCTGCAACTTCGTCCTGTTGGCGCCGTTGATGAACACCCAGGCCGCGTCGATCGCCGCGCGGGGGCGAGGATCGTCCGGAACGGCTTGCTCGAAGACCGGCAGGACGTCCTCGGCGTGCCCGACCACGTACCGCGCGACGACGCGCAGCTCGTCCATCGTCAGGTCGAAGTCTCCGGACACGGTGTGCGTGCTCTGTGCCATGTCCATGAATCGTATCCTTGAACAGCCGGTCGAGGCTCTGCGACCAGCTCTCCGCTTGCCTGCGTCGGAAACCCTCAACGGTCCTGGGAAGTGGCGGTCCTTCGTCCGTGAGGAGCTGGGTTCTGGCGCGTCTTCCGGATGCGTTCACTCATCAGGCAAGATCAGTTTGTGCTGGTTGAGGTGAGCGACGCGGTCCGCACGCGGGATGGCGTGTCGGTGGTGTGCCAAGTTCCGTCCGACCAGGTCGAGATCTACCCCTACAACCTGTAGCCGGCGAGCAGGTCGAACTTGGCTCGGCCGGCGTAGATTGCGGCTGTGCGACGCCGTAGCGACCTCATCCACTGGCCGCCTCCCGAGCTCGTGGACGCCGCACCCGAGGCCATCGTCGACGAGGCACTTCGCTACCGACCGATGGCGCTGTAAGACCTGCTCACCGGGCAGCCGACCACGCCCTGTCGGCTAGCTCCAATCCCCCGGCGCCTCAACGAGCTTGCAGCGGAGCGCGTCGCGGATCAGCGAAGCGTCCTCGCTGAACGGGCTGCTGAGATCCCAGTACTCGTGGCTGAGCGCGTCATCCTGTTCGAGGCGGCCGATCAGGTCAGCGATCTCGTCCAGCTCGAAGTAGGTGGCGGCCGCGATGAACGCGGCGATCTGCTCGGCGGTGCACACATCCAGTGGCCAGGCGGCGCCGTTGGCCATCGCCCCGTTGTGGAACCACATCAAGTACGACAGATGCACCAGGCCGACTGGATCCTCCGGCGGCGGCGCCCACGGTTCCATGTCGAGAGCACGGTCGAAGATCGCATCGACACGGTCACGGTCGAGGTATTCGCCGGCGCCCCACCGCCAATCCAGCGAGTGCACCCAGCGGTGGTCCGCACCGGGCGTGCGCAGAATCTCCAGACCACGGGCACGGGGCAGGACGTTGGTTCCGGACTCGACCAGATGAAGATCCCGGCCACGGACGCACCGCTCGACCCGGCAGTGGTCGGGGTCACTGACCCACACCATCACCCCGTCGTGCTCGAAGACCGGCTTGGTCCCCGGGTCGACTGCCGCGTAGACCGCCTCGAGATCGGCGGGATCGATGACACGCTGCCGTTCGCGAGCCTTGTACAGCCGCAGTCTGATCACGTCTCCAGTGTGCAGGCACGGTCCGGCACGGCGGTGGGTCCGCGTGGCATCCTCTTTGGGTGATCATCAGCGCCTTGACTGGTACCTGCTGACCGCCCGGGGCAGCGACGCCTCAGCGTTCTACGAGAAGAACGGCTTCAGGCCGGCTCCGCGGATGGCAGTGTTCGTCCGTCCTTGAAGGCGTCCACGCCCGCGTCCGCTGCGCCTACGTGCGAAGCTGCGAGTAGCCGCATCCGACACTCAGCACCAGCACCACCGACTGCCCACTGGTCACGGCCGTGACCTGGTCTCGGGAAAGGTGGAAGCTCGGCAGCGGCGCTCGCCCCTGCGCGAACCGCGTCAGCAGCACGCCGCATCGCGAACCGCCGGCGACATCGACGTTGCCCACACCGTGTGCGATCTGTTCGTACAGTCCCTGACTGCGGTCGTTGGCGCTCTGCAGATCGATCGGGCCGGCATAGTACGTGAGAATGCTCGGCATGCGGTCCGACGGACCGACCAGCACCACTTCCACGTGACCCTGCAGATACTGACGATCCGACTGGGTGAAGCCTGCGATCGAAGTTCTGTCGGCGGTCCAGTTCGCGGCCCGGCAGTCGCCTTGCACGCACCAGTTCCACGGCCGCAGGTACAGCACAACGCCGATGCCGAGCACCGCGGCAGCGGCGACGACGAGGGCGACGAGGCGGTACCGCCGACTCATGAACAGGTCCAAGAATCGGACTTGCAGAGGCTCCAGTTCGGGTGGCCGCCGACCTTCCACTCAGGCGGCAACGGCGGTGTGATCACCGCGCAATCGTAGGCGTGCGAAGATCCGGGGCGTGGTCCTCGACTTCGAGGTCACGCAAGGGTCGCTCATCGCGTACTTCTCCGGTGGTGCGACCGTACGCCGGCTTGTCCAATGCCGAGCGGCTCGGTGAGCTGACGGACCAGTACTGGGCCGCCGCCGACGAGGGGACCTGGTGGGGAGACAAGCTCGACGCGTACCTGCGGCTGCAATCCCGCTCAGTTCTGGGTCGGGAAGTCGCGCAGGGTGCGGGTCTCGGTGGTGAGCAGGGGCAGCGGGGCTACGACGTACAGGGCGGCGAGCGCCCACATCGCGGACCGGATGCCGAGCGTCGAGGCCAGCAGGCCGGCGGTCGCCGCGCCGAACGGGACGGTCCCGAAGACGAAGATGCGGGAAGCGGCGGTGACCCGGCCGAGCAGGTGCGCGGGGACGAAGCTGCCGCGGAAGGTCATGGTCATGACGTTTGACATGGTGGCTCCGGCCAGGGCGATGAAGGAGCCCGCCGCGAACAGTGTGAGGCGCCAGCCGTGGCCGCCGAGCGGCAGCAGCAGGACGAAGGGGGCGGCCGCGAGGTTCGCCAGCAGGTAGGTGCGGGCGCTGCCGAAGCGGCGGGACGCGCGGGAGGCGAGGGCGGCGCCGAGGATGGCGCCGAGGCTGCCGACGCCGATCACGAGGCCCGCCGTCCCCGGTGGGGTGCCTTCGGCGCTGACCAGGAAGACGACGCGCAGCGCGGTGATGCCCAGCATCGCGAAGTTGGTCACCGCCGCGACCACCAGCATGGCCTGCAGGAGGCGTCCCCGCATGATGAAGCCGATGCCCTCGGCGATCTGGCGCAGCATGCCCGGGCGGTCGCCCGCGGCGGGGCGCGGCTCCGGGTCGGGGCGCAGGCCGAGCAGGCAGGCCGCCGACACCAGGAAGGTGCCGGCGTCGATGAGGATCCCGCTGACCGGGCCGGCCGCCTGGGCCAGCAGGCCGCCGAGGCCCGGTCCGACGACGAGGGCGACCGACGCGCTGGTCTGCAGCTTGGCGTTGCCTTCCATGAGGTCGTCCGCGCCGACGAGATGGGGCAGGAAGGCGTTGAACGCCACGTTGGCGAAGACCCCGGCGGTCCCGGCGAGCAGCGCGGCCACCAGCAGGACGGGCATGGTCAGTACATCGGTCCAGGCCGCGATCGGGACGGCTGCGAGCACCGCCGCGGAGGCGACGTCGGCGATCAGCAGGGTGCGCCGGCGCGGCCACCGGTCGACCCAGACGCCGACCGGCAGCCCGATCAGCAGCCAGGGCAGCCAGGTGGCGGCCGTGAGCAGGGCGACCATGGCCGGACCGGCCTGCAGGGTCGTGACGGCCACCAGCGGGAGCGCCACCGTCGTCATCGCGGAGCCGACCGCGCTGGTGGACTGCCCGGTCCACAGCAGGGCGAAGTTCCGCGTCCGCAGCAGGCCGCCCACAGCTCTCCGCCGCGGGGATCGTCCGCTCGCCGGCCGTACCGACGCCGGAAACGACTTCATGGGCGGATCGGTCGATACGTCAGACCGTCGATCATCTGGGCAGCGTCACACGACCGGCCTGAGGACGTCGACTGGTTTTGCAGCCAGCCACGCGCGGCGGTAGCTGGTACATCTTCTGGATGCGACCCGACGGCGAATCGTTCCCCGAGGCGCTGCGGGCCGCGATCGTGGCCCGGGCCGCCGCGCTGCGACCGGCCGGCCTGGCCGGCTGGGGCGCCGACCCGCGCACCGGCACCGTCGAGGTCCGCACCCAGGGCACCGGCGACGCGTTCACCGCGTGGGCCGCGGCGCTCAGCCCGGCCGTCCGGATCGTCACGAACGTGCCCGCGCAACGGCAGCAGGCGGGCAGCATCCGCGGCGGGGACAAGTGGATCCCGGGCACGGAGGGCGCGTGCTCGATCGGGTTCTCGGCGACCGGCAACGGGGGCGGCCGGCACTTCCTGACCGCGGGCCACTGCACCAACGACGTGAACCAGGCCGCGTACGGCAAGGACGGCACCGCCGTCGGCACGTCCAACAGCGGCGGCACCCACAGCGTCAACAGCCGCGAAGGCGACTTCGGGCTGGTCGACGTCACCGCATCCGGCTGGACGCTGAGCCCAGTCGTGTACGCGTGGGGCACCGCGACCGACGTCACCGTCACCGGCTCGACCGAACCGGTGACCGGCATGTCCGTGTGCCGGTCGGGGCAGACCTCGGGCTGGCGCTGCGGCCGGGTCACCGCCGTGGACCAGAGCATCGACTACGGCAACGTCATCATCGACGGCCTCTTCACCACCGACGCCTGCTCCCAGGGCGGCGACTCCGGCGGTTCGTACGTCACCGGCACCCTCGCCGTCGGCCTGCACTCCGGCGGCGGCAACCCCTGCGGCCAGTCGAACCCGAACACCACCGCCCAGCCGGTCAACGAGGCCCTCGCCAAGTGGGGGCTGACCCTGACCACGAGCGGCGGCAACCCCTCCCCCACCCCGTCGTCGCCCTCGCCGTCCACCCCGCCGACCGGGGACCGGACCTTCAGCAACGACACCGACTTCGCGATCCTCGACAACCAGCGGATCTACAGTCCGGTCACCTCCACCGCCACCGGCGCGGCGGCCTCCCCGGCCCGGGTCACGGTGACGATCCGGCACAGCTGCGCCGAGGACGTCGGCATCTCCCTCGTCTCGCCGAACGGCACCATCTACGCGGTGAAGTACTCCGGCGGGTACTCCTGCACGCCGATCAGCGCCCCGGCCGGCTACCAGGTGCTGGTCTCCGGACCGGCGGCGGGACGGTGGCAGCTGCGGGTCACCGACTACGGCTACGGCGACACCGGCACCCTGGACCGCTGGTCCATCACCCTCTGAGACACGGCAGCTCGTGACTCCCCCGCCGGCGAACGCGTCAGGGTCGGTTGTGCACGAACCACGCGTCGCCGGCGGCCAGGGCGACGGCGACCTCCCACCGGCTCAGGTCGAGGTTGCCGGCGAGCCCCTTGAGCTGACCGGCCGCGGTCCACGCCTCGTCACCCGCGGCCGGGCGGCGACCCACCTGGAACTGCAGCATGGTGCCCCACGACGCGACCAACCGGGCATCCCACCGGTCATGCCACTGCGCGAGGACCTCGGCGAGCTTGTACTGGTACTCCCGGGTCTCCGCCCCGTAGAAGTCGACCCAGTACCCCGAGCTGCGGACGTCGCCGGTGGGCAGCAGCATGAGCAGGACGCTGTCGGGCGTGTACCAGTAGCCGGTCTGCGTCACGAACCGCACGCTGTCCAGCACCCGGGCGTGCAGGTCGGGGTCGGCGAGCACCCGGTCGTACAGCGCCCGCTCCAGCGCCGGCCGCGGCACCGGCAGCGCCACGTCCGACACCAGGCCCGTCAGGTCGACGCCGGCGATGCACCGCGCGTAGTACTCGAGCTCGCCCTCAACGACTTCGTCGTCTTCGCCGTAGTGGCGGTACGCCAGCCACGGCTCGGACGCCCGGGCCGCCTCGGCGAACGCGCGCAGCTCCGGCTCCGACGGGCCCGGCTCGCTCTCGGACGACATGCGCATCGAATCGTCGAAGTCGTCGGTGACCAGGACCGGCCGGCGCCCGGTGACCGGCACCAGCGCCTCGGCCGCCCGCCACGCCTCGCGCAGCCGGTCAGGATCGACGTCGGCGACGATGACGGTGCCCGCCGGGCCGTGCCCGACCGGCAGCCCGGCCAGCGGCGTACCGACGAAAGCCGCCGCAATCAGGTCGAGGTCATTCAACACGGTGACAGTCTCTCCGATGCGGCGGCATTGAGGTGCCCGGGCTGCCCCGTGGCAGCCCGGGCGGACCAGGGCGAGGAGCGGTCAGTGCACCGGCACGGCCGGCTGGTCGGCGTGCGCCGGAGGGTGGGAGCCGGTGCGGGACAGGCGGCCGGGCCACCAGACGGAGCGTCCGATGTGGAGGGTCAGGGCGGGCACGAGCAGACTGCGCACCAGGAGCGTGTCGATGAGGACGCCGGCGGTGACGATGACGCCGATCTGGGCCGAGGGCACCATCGGCAGGATGGTCAGGGCCGCGAACGTGGCGGCGAGGACCACGCCGGCGCTGGTGATGACGCCGCCGGTGACCGTCAGGGCGTGCAGGACGCCCGCGCGGTGGCCGAGCTGGGCGGTCTCCTCGCGGGCCCGGGTCATCAGGAAGATGGTGTAGTCGACGCCGAGGGCCACGATGAACAGGAACGTCTGCAGGGGCACCGCGCTCCACAGCCGCGGGTGGCCCATCGCGTCGAGGATGAAGCCCGCCGCGCCGAGCGCCGCCGCGTAGGACAGCACGACGCTCGCCAGCAGCACCAGCGGCGCCACGACGGCGCGGAGCAGGAACATCAGGACCAGCAGGATGACGGCGAGGACGAGCGGGATGACGACGAGGTTGTCGCGGCTGGTGACCGCATCGCCGTCGGCCTCGTACGCGGTGTCGCCGCCGACGATCGCCTCCGACGACGGCACGCCCCGCACGGCGGCCCGCAACCGCTCCAAGGACGCCAACGCGGAGTCGCTGGTCGGTTCGGCGGTGAACGTCGCCTCGATGCGCACCCAGCGCCCGTCCGCGGAGCGCGTCGGTGCGCCGACGGTCGCCACGCCGTCGACGGCGCGGGCCGCCTCGAGCACGGGTGCTTCGGAAGCGGCCGTGGCGAGGACGACGGCGGGTGCGAGGGTGCCGCCGGGGTAGTGCCGTTCGATGAGCCGCTGCCCGGTGATCGAGCCGACCTCCTTGGTGAAGGTCTCCGCGCCCGGCAGGCCGATGCTCAGGTTCGTGACGCCGAACGTCAGCGCGGCCAGCACCGCCGCGGTCGCGAGCCAGACCGTGCGGGGGCGGGCGCCGACGACGCGGGCGATCCGCGCCCAGACGCCGTGGTCGGCGGCGACGTCCTGGTTCGCGATCCCCGGCGTGTACCGCGGGACGAACGGCCAGAACACCCACCGGCCGAACAGCACCAGCACCGCCGGCAGCAGGGTCGTCATCGCGCACAGGGTCGCGACGACCGCGACGGCACCGACCGGTCCGAGGCCGTGCGTGGCGGGCTGGTCGGCGGCGAGCAGGCACAGCAGGCCGATCGCGACCGTCGCCGCCGACGCGCAGATCGCCGGGAACGAGCGGCGCAGCGCGATCGCCATCGCCTCGTGCCGGTTCTCGTGCCGGCGGAGCTCCTCGCGGTACCGGGCGATGATGAGCAGCGCGTAGTCGACGCCGACGCCGATGGCGAGGATCGTCATGATGTTCTGGCTCTGCAGGTCGACGGCGAGCCCGGCGTGCTTGGCGAGCAGGTAGACGACGCCGCCCGCGACCTGGCTGGCGACCGCCGCGGTCAGCAGCGGGATCAGCCACAGCACCGGGCTGCGGTACGTGAGCAGGAGCAGCAACGCGACCGCGCCGACGGTGGCGAGCAGGAGGGTGATGTCGAGCCCTTCGAACGCGTCGGCGAAGTCGTCCTCCGCGCCGGCGGATCCGGTCAGCGCGACCTGCAGCCCGTCCGGGCGCTGCGCGGCGAGGCGTTCCTTCACCGGGGCGACCGCGGCGGTCTGCTCCTCGTCGGTACCGGCGAGCGCGAACGACAGCAGCAGCGCCTTGCCGTCCGCGGCGGGCACCGGCTCCGGCACCGTCCCACCGGCGGCGTGCGCGGCGAACGCGGCCCGGTCCCCGGCGACCTTCGCCCGGTCGGCGTCGGTGAGCCCGGACTCGCGGACGTACACGGCGACGGCGACGAGCGTGTCCGGCTCGGGGAACGCGGCCTCGGCGAGGGCGGCGGCGCGGCTGGCCTCCGCGGACGCGGGCAGCGAGCCGAGGGAGTCGTTGTCCTGCACGTCGGTGAGCTTCAGCGCGAGCGGGCCCAGCACCGACGCGATGACGACCCAGAGGGCCAGCATGAGCAGTTTCGTACGGCGGCCGGACGGCAGCCTGGACAGCGTGGACATCGCGGGTTCCTCCCTGGAGTGGCGATGCCTTCGATCCAACGCACCGCGCGCCGCGTGGGCAGGAGTGGCACGTCCCGAACCGTGGTGGTGATAGCACCACCGCCACCGCGGGGCGCGTGGGCGAGAATGGGACCGTGCCTGCATCCGATCGCGTCAAACGCGGACTGCTGGCGGGATTGCGCAGCATCCTGCTGGCGATCGGCACGCTGTCCACGAACATCGCCCTGCTCGTGCTCTTCGTCGTGTCGGTCGTGCTCACGGTCGCCGGCGTCGGCATCTTCCTCGTGCCGCTCGCCGCGGTCGGCGTCCGCGCGGTCACCGACCTGCACCGCCGGCTGCTGACGGAGTGGACCGGTGTCGTGATTCCGCGTCCGTACCGGCAGCGCCCCGCCGACGCCGGCCTGTGGCGCCTGTACCGCTGGGTGATGACGGACCCCGCGACGTGGCGGGACCTGCTGTGGCTGGTGCTGTCCGTGCAGGTGGTGGGGCTGCTGCTGATCGCGCCGCCGGCCCTGATCGCCAGCGGCGTCGAGGGCGTGCTCGGCGTGCCGGTGCTGCTGTACTTCGTGATGGACTGGTACGGCTACGGCGTCTTCTGGCCCATGGACAACCTCGCGAAGGCGCTGGCGAGCTGGCCGCAGGGGGTCGGCATCCTGGCCGCCGGGCTGGCCCTCACCCCGTACACGCTGCGCTGGTATGCACAGTTCACCCAGTGGTTCCTGGCGCCGACGCGGGCGGCCGCGCTCGCCCAGCGGGTCGACCGGCTCACCCAGACCCGCACCGACACCGTCGACGCGCAGGCGACCGAGCTGCGGCGGATCGAGCGGGACCTGCACGACGGCGCGCAGGCGCGGCTCGTCGCGGTCAGCATGAAGCTGGGCCTCGCCGAGGAGCTGATGGCCCGCGACCCGGAGGCGGCGATGCGGCTCATGGCGCAGGCCCGCGAGCACAGCGGCCTGGCCCTGGCGGAGCTGCGCGACCTGGTCCGCGGCATCCACCCGCCGGTCCTCGCCGAGCGCGGCCTCGACGGCGCCGTCCGCGCGCTCGCGATCAGCGCGCCGCTGCCCGTCGACGCCGACGTCGACCTGCCGGGCCGCCCGCCGCCGCCGGTGGAGTCGGCGGCCTACTTCGCGGTCGCCGAGGCCCTGACCAACATCGCGAAGCACAGCGGCGCGTCCGGCGCGAGGATCCGCCTGTCGTACCGGCGCGACCGCATCCTCATCGAGGTCAGCGACGACGGCCGGGGTGGCGCCGACCCTGCCGCCGGCAGCGGGCTGAGGGGGATCGAGCGACGCCTCGCCGCGTTTGATGGCACCATGTCCGTGGCCAGTCCGCCCGGCGGACCCACCACCGTGACGATGGAGCTGCCGTGCGCGTTGTCATCGCCGAGGACCTCGCCCTCCTCCGGGACGGCTTGATCCACATCCTGCAGGCGTTCGACTTCGAGGTCGTCGCGGCCGTCGACAACGGCCCGTCGCTGCTGCCCGCGCTGCTGGAGCACCGGCCCGACGTGGCGGTCGTCGACGTGCGGCTGCCGCCCACCTTCACCGACGAGGGGCTGCAGGCCTCGATCGCGGCCCGTGCCGAGGTCCCCGGGATGCCGATCCTCGTGCTCTCGCAGCACGTCGAGCAGCTGTACGCGCGGGAGCTGCTCGCCTCGGGCGCCGGCGGCGTCGGCTACCTGCTGAAGGACCGGGTGTCCAACGTGGGCCAGTTCATCGACGGGGTCCGCCGCGTCGCGGAGGGCGGCACCGTCATGGATCCGGAGGTGATCGCGCTGCTGCTGGCCCGCCGCCCCGCCGACCGGATCGCCGACACGCTCACCGCCCGCGAGCGCGAGGTCCTCGGCCTGATGGCGGAGGGCCGCTCCAACGCGGCGATCGCCGGCCGCCTGTTCGTGACGGAGAAGGCCGTCAGCAAGCACATCAACAACATCTTCAGCAAGCTCGGCCTCCCCCCGTCGGGCGACGACAACCGCCGCGTCATGGCCGTGCTCACGTACCTCGACCAGCTCGCCTGACGCAACTAATCTATATCTGGGGTGATGCTCTGCGGGGGAGGCGGCATGCGGTTCTATCGCGGTCCACGGTCGTTGCGCGGTCTGTTCTGGTTCTTCGGTGTCTGGATCACGCTCGCGACCGTCCTGTTCGGGCTGGGCCTGTGGCTGACGTGGGAGGACACTCACGGCGGCGAGGCCATCGCGACCGTCCAGCGGGTCGACCGGAACCCGACCCTCCCGAGTGAGTTCGCCGCGATCGACGACGCCGCATGGTCGAACACCGATCAACAGCAGTGGCAGTACACGTCGGTCTTCGTGCTGCCCGACGGCACCCGTTGTGAGACGACCGCCCGGCTGTTCCCGGACGACCGGTGGGTCGAGGTCGGCGATGCCACCGAGGTGCACTACTCGCGCTGGCAGCCGTGCTCGAACGTGCAGCGGGCCGACCGGCGGCGCCCCGACATGTCCACCGTGCTCGGCGGGGGCGCCAGCATGCTGGGCATCAGCCTGGTCGTCTTCGTCATGACGATCGCGTTCGTCCGCGTCCTCCCCGCCAGAGCGGCGGCCGGGGTGACCGGTCCCGAGGATCACGGGCCGGCCCAGTCCGCGCGGCGGCTGCCGGGCTGGCGCCCCTGACGGCCGCCCTATCTCGCGGCCGCCAGGTCGTTGAGTGCGGCGGCGGTCGCGTCGTCGGCCGGCAGGAACGCTTCCAGCCGCAGCTCCGCCACCGTCACGTCGGTCGCGGTGCCGAAGTGGGTGAGGGTGGTGACGAGCCGCAGCTCGTGACCGGCCGTTCGCAGCCGTAGCGGCACGGCGAACCCGAGGTGGTCCTGCGGCACCTGCCGTGGCGGCGCGTAGCCGGCGAGCTCTTCGGCGAGGCGGGCGAGCCGGTCGCTCGGGTTGCGTTCGCTCTCCGCCCGGACCCGGTCGATGACGTGCCACGCCCACTGGGCCAGGTTCACGATCCGCGGCGCCAGCCCTTCCGGGTGCAGGAGGATCCGCGGTACTGACACCGGCGCCGCCAGCAGCGACGGGGTGACGCCGCGGGTGATGGCGTCGAATCCGGCGTTGGCGGCGACGAGGTCGCCGTGCCGGTCCACGACGACCGCCGGGTACGGCAGGTGCCCGTGCAGCACCCGGTCGAGCGCCGCCCGGACCGTCCTGAGCTCGGGCCCGTCGAGGTCGCCGTGCGGGTACGCGGGCGCGAACCCCGCGGCGAGCAGCAGCTCGTTGCGCTCCCGGATCGGCACCTCCAGGGACTCCGCCAGCCGGATGATCATCGAGCGTCCGGGTGCCGACCGCCCGCTCTCGATGAAGCTGACGTGCCGCTGGGTGGTCCCGGCCCGCGCCGCCAGCTCCAGCTGGCTGACCCGCCGCCGGGTCCGCCACGTCCGCAACGCTTCGGCGATCATGCCTTCTGTCTACCGGTTCGCCGGCCGCCTGACGATTCCCTGCGGGGAATTGCCGGGCGCCCGTGGACGCAGCACAGTTCGGCGCATGGCCGATCACGATCTGCAGCAGCTCATCGACCGTTACGTCGCCGTGTGGGGCGAGCCCGACCCGGCCCGCCGCCGCGCCGCCGTCCGCGACCTGTGGACCGGCGACGCCGTGCACGTCCTGCAACCGCCGCTGGAGATGCGCCAGGCGGCCGCCGATCTCGGTTTCGGGCGGCTCGCGCTGGAGGCCCGCGGCCACGACGCGCTCGAGTCCCGGGTGTCTCGCGCGTACGAGGAGTTCGTCGCCCCCGGTGGCTACGTCTTCCGCGCCCGGGGCGACGCCGACCGCCTCCACGACGTGGTCAAGTTCCACTGGGAGATGGTGCCCACCGGCGGGGGCGCCCCCGCCGGCGTCGGCCTGGAGATCCTCGTCCTCTCCCCCGACGGCCGGATCGCCGCCGACTACCAGTTCATCGAGGCCTGAACCGTCCCGCGCGGCCGCGCTGGACGGACGGTCCTGGGCGGCCGCGATGGACAGGCTGTCCTGGGCGGCCGCGATGGACAGGCTGTCCCGCGCGGCCGTGATGGACTGACTGTCCTACGCGGCCGCGATGGACGCTTCCGCCGCGGCCTTGTCGACGCCCAGGCCGGCGAGGACGCCCGTGCCGTCCTCGAGCTCGAGCAGCGCGAGCAGGATGTGCTCGGTGCCCACGTGGTTGTGGTTCATCCGTAGGGCCTCCCGGAAGGTCAGCTCCAGGCCCTTCTTGGCGTGCGCGTCGAACGGGATGAGCGCGGGCACGGCATCGGCGGCCGGCGGCAGGGTCGCGGCGGCGGTCTCCCGGACGGCGTCCAGCGACACGCCCTGGGCGACGATCGTCTGGGCGCCGAGCGCGGTCGGGTCGGCGACCAGGCCGAGCAGCAGGTGCCCGACGCTGATGTGGTCGTTGCCTCGCGTACGGGCCTCCTCCTGCGACGCGACGACGACCTTCCGGGCCCGGTCGGTGAAGCGGCTGAAGCCCTGGCTGGCGTCGAGGTCGGGCGCCTCGCCCTTGGCGACGAACCGCTTCTGGGCGGCCTGCTTGGTGACGCCCATGCTGCGGCCGATGTCCGTCCAGGAGGCGCCGGAGCGGCGGGCCTGGTCCACGAAGTGCCCGATCAGGTGGTCCGCCACGTCGCCGAGGTGGTCGGCGGCCAGCACCGCGCTGCTGAGCTGGTCGAGGGCCTCGGGGTGCGTCTTCTTGATCGCTTCGATCAGGTCGTCGAGCCGGATCTGGCTGGTCACGGGTTCAGGTGTCGTCATGCGTCAACCATAGGTTGACGATCGAGTTTGCGTCAACCCGACGTTGACGATCCTGATGGCCACTAGACTGCCGGAGTGACCGAAGCTGGCAGGCAGACGGGGAGCTACACGGACAGCTGGCACCGGCAACCGCTGCCCCCGCCGCTGGACGGCGCTCCGTGGCCGACGTCGGCGCAGTGGTCGGCGATCGCCGCCGTGTGGCTGCTCGCCGCATGGACCGGCGAGGCGACGCCGGGCTGGCGCGGCGAGTGCGTCACCGGCACCGCGCCCAGCCGGGACGCCGAGCAGTGGCCGCAGCCGCCCGCGCTGGAGTCGCTTCAGGCCATCGGCGGCTTCCCCACCGAGCCCGTGGCGGCCGAGGTCCTGATCAGCCTGGTCCAGCCGGCCCCCGGCCGCCCGTTCGACTCCGCCCGCCCCGAGACCGACGTGGCCGCCGACGTCGCCGCGCTGCTGGCCGCCCGGATCCCCGCGGCCGACCACCGGGCCGCCGTGCTGCTGGAGTACCTCGCCGGGCGGCTGACCGGGCCCTACACCGACCTGCTGCGCGTCTCGACCGGCGACGACGACCTGCACCTGCTGCACCGCGACCCGTCGCACGGCCGGACGCTGTGCCTGACCGTGTCCCCCGCGGCCACGACCGAGCCGCCGCCGGTGCTCGCCGCCGACGGCGCGGACGGTCCGCTGCGCACCCGGCTCGCGTGCCTGCTGACGCTGCTGAGCGCCGAGCTGTGGGTGAACAACAACAACCCCGTGACGTTCCGGGTGTGGATCGGCCCGCGCGACACCGCCGACCCCGTCGCCGACGCCGCCTCCTGGTGGACCCGCACCCGCGAGGAACCACCCGACGAGCCGCCGCACCTGCACCCGGTCACCGTCGAGGAGCTCGACCTCGGCGTGTACACCATCGTGCGCAGCTCGTTGCGCGACCTGTTCGACGACGACTGGGACGGCGCCGACGAGTGGCCGCACGTCCCCCAGGACCACCTCACCCGGCACCTGTACCGCGACCTGCTCGACCTCCTGCTGACCCGCACCGCCGGCCGGGACACCCCGCCGGACGTCCTGTACACCGGCTACCTGCCGATCACCGGCCGCCCCGACGACTCCGAGGACGACGACTTCCTGGGCACCGTCATCTTCGTCGGCCCCACCGACGTCGCCGTCCTCGACCTCGACCTCAACTGCTGACCGCGGCTCACTGGCGGATGACCAGCAGCGTCCTCGCACGCTCCCGGGCGACCGCGAGCGCCCGCTCCAAGGTGTGCGGGTCCAGCGCGCCGAACGTCTCGTCGAGCACCAGCACCTCCGGCTCCTGCAGGAGCGCCCGGGCCAGGAACACCAGCGACCGCTCGCCGTGAGACAGCTGCCAGCCGGTCTCGCCGACGATCTGCGCGAGCCCGGACGGCATCCGGTCGAGCAGGTCGCCGAGGCCGAGGGCGCGGCAGACCGCATCGGCGTCGGCGAGGTCGCCGGGCGTGGCCGGCCAGCCACGCCCGATGAGCAGGTTGAGCGCGAGCGGGCCGAGCATCAGGTGGTTGTGGTCCGGCTGTGGGACGGTCAGCACCCGGCGGCGCCACCCGGCGGCACCGACCTCGGCCAGCGTCGCGCCGTGCAGGCGCAGGACGCCGCTGGACGGGGCGCGCTGCCCGCCGAGCAGTCCGGCGAGGGTCGACTTGCCGCTGCCGGACGCGCCCTCCAGCAGGATCCGGTCGCCGGCGCCGACCCGCAGCGTGACCCGTTGCAGGGCCGGCCGCTCGCGCCCGGGATAGGTGTAGCCGACGTCCTCCGCCTCCAGCAGCGGGACACCGTCCATCCCGTCCGTCCCGTCCGTCCCGTCCGTCCCGCCCGTCCCGCCCGTCCCGCCCGTCCCGCCCGTCCCGCCCGTCCTGTCCGGCCACAGTGGACCGTCCTCTGTGGAGCTGCCGGGCAGCAGCGGGCGCAGCGCGTCCCAGGCGCACCTGGCGTCGGCGAGCCCGGCCAGGCCGCCCACCAGCCGGCTCAGCGCGCCGAAGGTGAACAGCACGCCGCCCGCCGCGGCGGCCACGCTCACCCGATCTGCGCCCTGCGCGGCCCGCGCCGCGAGCAGCAGGACGCCGGTCAGCGCCCAGCCGCGCGGCACCAGCGCGGTGAGCGCCGTCCAGCTGCGGTCCATCCGGCGGGCCAATGTGTCGTACAGGTCGTGGGTGTCGTCGCCGGGCGGGTCGTCGGGCTGCTGCACGGCCCGCGTCCGGTGCCCGGCGACCTGCTCGGCGAGCGTGTTGCCCAGCGCCAGCCGGACCGCGCTCCAGCGGCGTCGGCGCTG
The DNA here is from genome assembly GCF_040674675.1 of Dactylosporangium sp. NPDC049742. Taxonomy (NCBI): domain Bacteria; kingdom Bacillati; phylum Actinomycetota; class Actinomycetes; order Micromonosporales; family Micromonosporaceae; genus Dactylosporangium; species Dactylosporangium sp. NPDC049742. The sequence continues at coordinate 136,175 of NZ_JBFANF010000013.1, forward strand.
CTCGTACCGGCGCAGCAGCACCGCCGCGACCACCAGCCAGGCGGCCAGCAGCAGACCCGCGACCGGCCCGAGCGCGGCGGTGAGCAGCACACCGGCGAGCACCAACTCCAGCCCGCCGGCCAGCCCGGCCAGCGCACCGCCGACCGCGAGGTCCTCCAGGCTCTCCGCCTCCAGGACCCGGCCGAGGAGATGGCCGGTGCCCTCACGCCGTACGTGGGACTCGTCGAGCGCCAGTGCGCCCCGCAGCAGCCGGCCGCGCAACCGGCGACCGACCGCCGTCGCCAGCTCGCCCTGCAGCCGGACCGACACCGCCCGGCAGAGCAGGCTCCCGGCGAGTGCGGCGGCCCAGAGCGCGATGCTACGGCCGGTGACGTCGCCGTCCAGCGCGGCGCCGCCGAGCACCAGCCAGGAGCCGAGGAACAGTCCGTACTGCGCGGCGTGGCAGATCGCGAACGCGACCGCGAGCATCCGGATCACGCGTCCACCTCCACCGCGACGGTGCCGCCGGCGACCCGCACGCGCCGCCACGACGGGTCCGCGAACCGCGCGTCGACGGCGGCCTCCGCGTCCAGCAACGCGCGGAACCGGGACGCCGGATCGGCTGCGAGCGCCGAGGGGATGCCGTCCTCGGCGATCCGTCCACCGTCGACCACCAGGACCCGCGGGAAGGTCAGCGTGTCGGCGACGTCGTGGGTGATGAACAGCAGGGTCGCGCCCGGCCACCAGCCGCGGGCCCGGGCCAGCAGCTGCCGGCGGCGGTCCCGGCTCAGCCCGCGGAACGGCTCGTCGAGCAGGATCAGCCGCCGGTCCGGCTGGTTGCGGGCGCGACCGAGCCGGACCCGCTGCGCCTCGCCGCCGGACAGCAGCCCGCCGCGCTCGCCGAGCACCCGGAAGAGTCCCGAGCCGAGCCCCGGACCGTGCCCCGAGCCGAGCCCCGGACCGGGCCTCGGACCGTGCCCTCGACCGGGCTCCGCGTCGAGCGCGTCGATGACCGGCTCGAGGTCGGCGTCGACGACCACGCCGGACAGCGGCGCCACCGGGTCGCCGCCGTAGCGGAGGTTGTCGGCGAGGGAGGCGTTCCACAGCGTCACGCCCGGCTCGACCCATGCGGTCACCCGGCGCAGCGCGGCCGCGTCCAGCGCGACGCCGTCGACCTCCACGACCCCGACCGCAGCGGTGTGCCAGCCGAGCAGGAGCCCGGCGAGCGTCGACTTGCCCGAGCCGGACCGGCCGACGACGGCGATCTGCGCGCCCGCGGGCACGTCGAGGTCCGTCACGCTCAGGATCGGCCGCCCGCCGGCGACCACCTCGACGTCGCGGAGCCGGAGCCGTGTTCCCCCGGAGCGCGGACGGCCCGCAGTGGCCGGCGGCTCAGCGGGGACCGGCGGCTCGGCAGTGGCCGGCGGCTCGGCAGTGGCCGGCGGCTCGGCAGTGGTCGGCGGTTCGGCGCGCATCCGCCGCGAAGCGGGCCCGCGGGTGGCGGCGGGTGAAGGCGGATCGGCCGGGGAAGGCGGCTCGGTGGTGGTCGCGAAGGGCTCGACGAGGCGCAGGATGACGCTGCGCAGGCCGGGAAACCGTCGCGCCAGCACCGCCAGCTGCTGGCCCAGCGCCGGGATCGCCGCCGCCCAGTACACCAGGAGCAGCAGCGCGGCGGGGTCGGTGACCCGGCTGCTCGCCCCGGCCAGCAGCCACGCGACGCAGCCCAGCCCGATCGCGCCCTGGACCAGGTCGGCGGCGGAGGCGGTGCGGTGCACGGCGCGGACGGCGGCGGCCCACGGGCCGAGCATCCGATCGTGCATGCCCTGCACCACCGCCTCGGCCCGGTGCGCGCGGATCGCGGTCAGGCCGGTGAGCGCGTCGAGGTAGCAGCGGGCGATCGCCCCGACGTGGCTGCGCATCCGCAGGTCGCGCTCCGCCTGCGCGGGCAGGAACAGCCAGCCGGCGAGCGTGCCGAGCACCGCCGCGCACGCGGCCGGCAGGGCGCTGCGCGGGTCGACGAGCCCGATGACGACCGGGAGCAGGAGCAGCAGGGTGCCCGTGCGGGCGGCGTCGACGACGAGCGCCGGCAGCTCCCGCAGGCGGTGCAGCCGGTGTGCCCGCTCGGCCAGGTCGGACAGGGGACGGCTGCGGATGTACCGGTCGGGCAGGCGCGGCAGGCGGCCGGCAAGCGCGGTCCGCAAGCCCTGTTCGAGGCGACGGCCGGCGGCGGCGACCTGACCGGCCACGACGCCGTCCAGCGCGAGCAACGCCACCGCGAGCGCGACGAGCGCCGGCACGACCCGGCCCGGGTCCGCGGAGAGCAGCGCGCGCACGAGCACCACCTCGGCGAGGACGCCGGCCGCCGCGAGGACGGCACCGGCGGCGACCGCGGCGAGCCGGAGACGACCGAGGCCGCGCAGCCGCTCCCACAGGAAGCGCGACGGCGCGGGGTCCGGTCCGGCGAGCGCGGCACGCAGGTCCGGCGGCAGCGCGGCCGGGTCCGGAGGGTTGCCGGCCCGGCCGCGCACGGCAACAAGTACCGCGCCGCGGATCGTGACCGTGCCGGCACCGCGGACCACGACCGTGCCCGTCTCGTCCAGCTCCGGCTCCAGCTCCAGCTCCGGCTCTGGCTCCGGCTCTGGCTCCGACGAGGGCTCCGACGAGGGCTCCGACGAGGGCTCCGACGAGCGCTCCGGCTCCGACGACGGCTCCGACGAGCGCTCCGGCTCCGACGACGGCTCCGACGAGCGCTCCGGCTCCGACGAGCGCTCCAGCGAGGGCTCAGGCGATGGCGCCGGACGGGCGAACCAGTGCTCGTCGGCGATCGACGCCGGATCGTCGGCGAGCGCCCGCAGCGCCGCCTCACCGCGCAGGCCGGTCGCCACGGCCTGGCGGGTGGCCGCGTCCAGCGCGGCGAGCGGCTGCCAGCCGTCCCGGGCCGCATAGTCGTCCAGGACGGTCCCGGGCACGCGCACGCGCGACAGCAGCGCCCGTAACGGGTCGGCGAACGCGGCCGACCGGATCCAGCGCTCGAACGCGTCGGCCGGGACGCCGAACTCGTGCAGGTACAGCTCGTCGCGCCGGAACGCCGCGGCGGGCACCCAGCGGCGGCCGACCGCCGGGTCCATGATCTGCAGCAGCCCGCCGTGCCGCCGCCAGACGACGACGAAGTGCGTGAGACCGTCGGGGTTGCGGCTGACGACGATCGCCGGCAGCGCGCCCGCGGCGTCGAGCTCGAGATGGTCGGCCGGCAGCATCACCTGCTGGACCTGTAGGCCGAGCTGCGCGGCCGCGTCCTCCAGCGCGTCGATCGAGGTGCCGTCGACGTCGGTCTGGCAGGCGTCGCGCAGGCGGGCATAGCCGGCCCGGATGCCGAACCCGGCGAGCAGGCTGGTCAGCGTCGCCGGGCCGCAGTCCATCGTGGAGGTCTGGACCACCTCGGGCGCCAGGAGCCTGCGCGTCGGCATGCTCAGCCCTGCCCGGCTGGTCGCAACGACGCGAGGTTGGTCTCGGCGGCGCGGCGGGCCGGATGCTCAGCGTCGACCGCCGCGGTGAGGATCCGCAGCGCCTCGGTGGCCAGTTCGGTCGCGTGCCGCAGGTCCCCCGCGTCGGCGACGAGGACCGCGAGGTTGTTGAGCGTGAACGCGAGCTCCGGATGGTCCGGACCCAGCGTCGCGCGTTTGCCGGTGAGGGCCCGCCGGTACAGCGCGCCGGCCTCGTCGACCCGCCCCTGCGCGGCGAGGACCGCCGCGAGGTTGTGCTGGTTGACGACGACGTCGTAGTGCTCGGGGCCGTACCGGTCGGTGAAGTATCCGACCGCGTCCAGCAGCAGCGGCTCGGCCTCGGCCGGTTTGCCCGCAGCGTGCAGGATCACGCCGAGGTGCGCGGCGTCGGCGACCACGGCAGGGTGATCCGCCGGGTACGCGCGACGGTGCAGGCGCAGCGAGCGGCGCGCGTGCGACTCGGCCTCCGCGGGCCGCCCCCGGCTGTGCTCCAGCCCGGCGAGGTTGTGGCACAGGCCGGCGAGCGCCGGATGGTCCGCGCCGTGCCGGGCCGTGAGGGCCGCCTCCACCTCCCGGTAGTGCCGCTCGGCGTCCGCGAGGCGCCCGGCGAACTTGTAGAGCACGCCGAGTTCGTTGTGGACGGAGGCGAGCGCGACGTCGTCGTAGGCCTGCGACGCCTGCGCCGCGTGCAGCGCGCTGAGCAGCAGCGGCTCGGCCTCGGCGTACCGGGCCTGGCGCCGCAGCGAGCCGGCCAGCCCGACCCGGGCCGCGACGAGCAGCCGCAGCAGGTCGCCGTGGCCGTGCGGCAGCGCCTCCATCACCCTGACGGCCCGGCGGTGGTGCTCCTCGGCGGCGGTGTGCCGGCCCAGCTCGTCCTCGGCGGTCGCCAGCAGCGTCAGTACATTGGCGACATCGGGATGCCCGGGACCGCAGTGCGCCTCGAACGCGGCGAGCGCGCCCCGGCACAGCCGCACCGTCTCCGGGAACCGTTGCAGGGCCATCGCGGACAGCGCCCGGTCGTGCAGTGCGACCGCCTCGTCGAGCGGGTCCGTGATCGTCATGGTCGGGCGTGTCTCCGTGCTGTGGCCCGGCAGGATCCGGGCTGGGGTACGGGCTGGTGGGCACGGGCCGGGGTCCCGGCGCCGGCCGGGACGGTGCCCGCCCCGGCCGGCGGTCTTCGGTCCTACGCCTGGCTGTGGTCGGATGCGCCCGGTGCCGTGCTGCGGACGGTCAGCGCCTCGCTGTGCTGCGAGTGGAATCCGCCGGCCGCGACGCTCGTGCGCACCACGAGCGCCTCGCTGTGCTGTGTGTGGAAGCCGCCGGCCGGCAGCCCGGTGCGGACGGTCAGGGCGGTGCTGTGGTTCAGGATCCGGATCCCGCCGGCCTTGACGGCGCTGCGGACGGCCAGCGCCTCGGTGTGGTTGGCGATACGGATCCCGGCGGTGATGCTGGTCCTGGTGGTGAGGGCCTCCGGCTGGACCGGCGGGCGCCGGTCCGTCTCGCCGCCGGTCTTCTTCGACGTCTGCTCAGACATGCTCACTTCCTTCTGCTCGGATCACACGGGCCGCCGGCGGCGCGTGGCGTCCCGGTCCCCGGGTCGGAGCACGTCCCGCCGGTCGGGTGACACGAGGGTAGAAGCGCTGTTCCGGCGCGAATTGTCGGCAAGAAGACCGCCGAAAAGTGGCCGGGGTCACACCGGTGAAGCCCTCTGCCCCGAATGTGCGTGACCGTCTCCGGGCCGTTGTTCGCACTGATGCTGAGGTCACAGGCACCGCAGGAATCGATCACACCCGGTGTCAAGCGGCCGGGTCCACTGTCACCTTTCCGCCACACACGAGCGCGTCTGCGCAGGGACCTGTCAGGCGGCGTCGCGCAGGACCTCGGACGGGTCGGTGTGCAGGGCGCGCAGCAGGGTCCAGGCGGCGTTGTCGGGGACGGTCAGGGCGGCGCTGAGCAGGTGGGCGCTGCCGGCCGGGAGGCCGGCCGCGGCCGCGGTGGTGCGGGCCTGCTCCGCCGCGGCGGCCGCGGCGGTGGACCAGGGTGGGTTGTTCGGGTTGGTGCGCCAGGCTCTGCGCCGGGCCGGCCCGGCGACGGCGGGGTCGTCGGTGTCGGCGGTGGTGGTCGCGGCCAGGGCGGCATCTGCCGAGGTGAGGCCGCGGACCGTCAGGAGGCTGCGGTGGGCCTGCACGGGTCGCAGCCGGCGGGCGGCCAGCTCGTCCTCGAAGGCGGCGACGGCAAGCACCAGGTCGGCGGTCGTCACCCGGTCGCGGCCGAGGCGCACCGCCTGCCGGATCGCTTCGAGCTCCAGGTTCGCCAGGATGACGTCGGCGCCTGCGGTCAGTGACGTGTAGGCCGACACCCATCGGGCCGGGGGTTTCTGCTGTGGCTGCGGGTCGGGGGTGACATACCGCCAGTGCAGCAGGTAGTCGGTCAACGGACGCAGCGGCCGGTCGTCGTCCTTCGGCCAGGCGATACCGCCGGTGCCGGGCAGGGCGGAGTAGCCGTCGAACAGCAGCGCGGCGAGGTCGCCGGTGCCGACGGCGGGCCGGGCGGGCGGGACCATGTCGATCGCGCGACGGATGGCGGCCGGCACGTCGTCACCCCAGTGGATGGCGTCGCCGGGGCGCCGGCGGCCCGGCGACCTGAACGCCTCCCAGCGCGCCTGCCGGAGGGTGGCGGCGACCTCGAACCCGGCCCAGCCGCCGGGCCGGTCCACGAGGGGACCGGCGCCGGCGAGCCTGCCCGGGACGAAGTTCGGGATCCTGCGCCGCATGCTTTCCTGGATGTCGTCAGCGCCGATCGTCGCCTGCTGCCGGCTCTTCGCGACCTGGCAGGCACCGACCAGGATCCGGTACAGGCCCTGAGCTACGAACACATGCTGTCCCACGGACGACATCTCTCCTACCCAGCTATTTCGGGTGCCGGATCGCTCGATAGCCCTTCACGTAACCATACGCGAACATGACTCCCCGGCCGCCCCACAGGACGTACCCGCTGAAGGGCTCCTTGATCAGGCCGATCGACGCGCCGAACCGGTCGGTGAAGTTGCTCTGCATCTGGTAGCCGGTGTTCACGCCGTTGCGGTGGGCCAGCGAGCGGTCGAACCAGTTGAGCGGGCGGTGGCTCCGGACGCCGTTGTCGATCTCCCACTTGCGGTGCTTGCCGACGTGGTCGTTCGGTTCGGCCTCGTCGTCCGAGGCGTGCCGCGGCTGGTACTCCTCGGGCTCGCCGTCGCCGGCGCCTTCCTCCTCGTCGTCCCCGCAGTTGTGGACGAGGACCGGCTTGCCGCCGGCAAGCACGTAGTACGTGTGGAGCTGCGCGACGGTGAGGTCGTGCATGTACTTCGCGCCGGTCCACACAACGGAGCCGATGACGACGGTCGTGGAGCCGTTCGGCGCGACCAGCCGGTCGCCCGCCGCCAGGTCGCCCGCGCGCTGCCACTGGTCGAGCGACTCGTTCCAGAACGGGTGGTTGGCGGTCGTCTCCAGGGTGGCTGCACCCTCGCCGTCCACCACATCGACGGTGGCGAACTCCTTGTCGAGGTTGAGGTGGGTGACCTCGACGGTCTCGGCGCGTGTCTCGCCGGTCTCCGGGTCGGTGGCCAGGACCTCGTCGCCGATCCGGACGTCCTTGATGGCCTTGACGGTGCCGCCCGCCATGAGGACCTTGGTGTCCGGGTCGAAGCTGTGCTTGCACGAGTCGCCCGAATCATCGTCGGTCTTGCCCGGCTTCTCGGGGTCCTTCGAGTCGTCGGTGCCGTCCCCGTCACGCTTGGGCTTGTCGGTGTTCTTGTCGGACCCTGGAACGCCGGAGTCGTTGTCGGGTGGCGAGCCGTTGCTGCCGCCGTTGCCGTCGTGATGGTCGTGGTGTGAGGGTCCGGTGTCGATGCCGGGGATCTTGACGTGGAACTTCTCGGCCAACCGTTTGGCGAGGCCGGCGGCCTTGGCGGACACGCCGCCCGCGCCGCCGGTCAGGGCGGACATCGCCATCTCGACCACGAGCTCGCCGATGGTCACGCCGCACTCGTAGGCGCTGGCGTCACCGCCGATGCACGAGGCGATCTGGTCGCAGATCCCGCTCAGCGCGCAGGCCCAGCCCATGAGCCAGTTGCCGGTCTTCTCCTCCCACTTCTTCGCGTCCCCCTCCATGGCCTTCCAGGCACCCTTGGGGTCCTTGAACATCTGCTTGAGGCCGCGGTACATGGCGAGGATGTTGATGGCGTTCCACATGCCCTTGAACAGGCCGCGGAGGAAGTCGCCGGCGTCGGACTTCAGGCCGCTCGGGTCCGACCACGTGGTCGGGTTGTTGTTCGAGTACGAGTAGCCGTGCAGCTGTTGCGGGTCGTTGAAGTCGACGATCGGGTCGACGGAGATGAACCGCCCGGTGTTCGGGTCGTACTCGCGGGCGCCGAGGTGCACCAGGCCGGTCGGGTCGGTGTCGCCGCCGACGAAGCCCTTCTTGTTCGGCCACGTCACCGCGGCGCCACGGGCTTCGCCGTAGGGCGTCTGGCGGCGGCGGGTCACAGTCTGCGCGGCGTCGGCGCTGATCGCGACGGTGCCGGTGCCCTGCTGGTCACCGCAGAGCCAGGCGATCCCGCTGCCGGTCCGCTGCCCCACGACCTGACCGTTGAACATGTAGTAGCGGGTGGCGGACAGGGAGGCGCCGGTGAGCCGGAGCTCCATCCCGCCGAGGTACAGCGTGGCGCCGGTGCCGTCCTTGGCCAGCAGCCGGTTGCCGGTCCCGTCGTAGATGTACGACGTGGTGCCGGTCGGGTCGGTCACCGAGCTGAGGTGCCCCTCGGCGTCCCACTGCAGCGTCTGCTGCCCGTTCGGGCCCGGCCGGGAGACGGTGTTGCCCGTCTTGTCGTACTCGAAGGTCGAGGTCTTGAGGACCTGCCCGGCGGAGTTCTTGAGCGTGGAACCCTTCAACAGGTGCGGCTGCGTACCGGCGACGCCCTGGTTCGGGTACGTGTAGTCGGTCGTCTGCAGCCCGGTCGGAGTGAGGCGGTCGATCTCCTTCAGCCTGGAACCGGTGCGCCCCTTGGGGTCGGTTGCGGTGCCGAAGTCCCACTCCTGCCAGTACGGTGCCGGACCGCCCATCGTGGTGGACGCGGGCGCGGTGGAGCAGTCGCCGCTCTGCGGGGTCCACGCCTGCTTGAGCCGGCGGACGTGGTCGTACTCAAAGCACTGCGTGTCCCGCTGCCCGTTGAGCGGGTTGTCGTCGACCTTCTTCAGGTTGCCGGCCGGGTCGTAGGTAAACGCCGCGTCGGCGACGTACGCGGAGCCGACCGACTTGATGACCGCCTGCCGCTTCACCCGACGCGTGACGTCGTCGTACTCCGTCTTGCTCTGCACGAACGGCGCCCCGGTCAGCGCCGTGGACCGGATCACCGAGCTCGACTCACCGAACTCCGTGTAGGTGGCGTCGGTGACGTAGTGCGTGACGTCGCCGTAGTTCGTGGTCAGCGCCTTCGGCAGAGCGGAGGTGCTGTCGTACTCGTACGTCAGCGTCTCGCCGGCGAGGTTGCCCGTCGTCGGCAGCACCACCGTGTTCGGGCTGCCGTCGACCTTGTACGTCATGCGCACCGAGTACGACGTACCCAGCAGACCCTCGGAGGTCGGGATCGTCACCCGCGTCTGAGTCGGCCGGTACAACGTGTCGGCGGTGATGAGCTCGCTCTTGTACTCATTGGTGCCGACGAACCGGGACACCGACTTCGTCAGGCCCTTCGCGGGCAGGTCGTAGACCGTCTTCGTCCGCAGCGCTCCGGTGATGCTGCCGTCGCGGGTCGTCTCCGGCCGGCCGAGGTCGTCGTAGGTGAAGGCCAGGATGCGGTTCTCGGCGTCCTTGCTGGTCTCCACCTCGTCCCAGGCGTTGTACGTCAGCTCGACCGCGCCCTTGTCGGGATCCACGGTCTTCTTGAGCCGGCCGAGGTCGTCGTACTCGTAGGACCACACGTTGCCGGACGCGTCGGTGACCTTCTCCAGCTGGCCGGTCTTGTTGTACCCGTAGCTGAGCTCGTCGTAGGTGCCGGTCGGGGTGCCGCCGTGGTACTGCCGCAGCTTCGTGGTCTGTCCGCGGTTGTCGGTGAACGTCGCACCCGCGGTCCCGCCCAGCGGCGGCGTGACCGTCGTGTAGTCGCCGTAGTAGTTCACGAGCGTGCCCCACTTGCGCACGTTCTCGGAGTACAGCGCGGTCTCCGTCGTGCGGCCCAGCGTGTCGAACGTGACCCGGGTCTGCGCCGGCACGTCGAGATCCGCCGGCTGGTGCAGGGTCGTGCCGGCCGTGCCGGTGGTGTCGTAGGCCTGGTTGGTCTTCCACACCCGGCCGAACGAGTCGTAGAAGTTGGTGTCGGCGATGATCCTGCCGCCACCGACCGCCTGGGTCTGCTTCTGCCGGGGTCGCAGCAGCCCGTCGTACAGGTCGAACAGCGACTGGTAGTTGCCGTTGGCGTCCTGGGCGCGGGTCTCGACGGCGTTCACCGAGGTTTTGCTGATCGTGTACCGGTATTCGACGCTGGGCGTGTTCAGGTTGCTGGCCTGCGCCCGGTCGGCGTACCACACCTTCGTGCGGCGCCCGAGCCCGTCGTACTGCGCCGAGGTGATCCGGCTGTTGATGTCGGACTCGGTGAGCACGTCGCCGTGCGCCGGGTCGATGGTGACCGTCGTGTCCCACAGCTTCGGGTTGGTGGTCGTCATCCCGACCAGCGGACCGCCAGAAGCGGGTGAGTACGCGGTCTTCGTCAGCCGACCGGCGATGTCGGTCGAGTCGGTCGTCCGGCCGTGCGGGTCGTGCTTGTACGTGCCGACGGTCTGGAACTGGACGTTGCCGCCGTTCCAGGCGCTCATCCGCTCGATCTTCGTGACCAGACCCGTGGTCGGCGTCGCGCCGTACGCGAGGTTGTCGTACGTGAACCGCATGTCGGAGATGACCTGATCCGCCGCGGACGGCGCGGCCGCCGAGCAGTCACCGGCCCAGGACCGCACCCGCTTCACCGAGTGCAGGAGCCACACGTTCGGGTCGGTGTTCGGCAGGTACTCCTGCAGCGTGCACTTGTCGTCGGTGGTGTCGGCGGGGTTGCCGAGGTCCTTCACCTTCAGCGGCACACCCCGCTGGTCGTTCTCCGTGACCGTCTCGAACCGGCGCCACTGGTTGTTGCTGATCGAGGCCCGGGTCGCGGTCTTCTCGGTCCCCGCGTACCGGGACTCGGTGACGACGCCGTTGACCGTCCGGCTCGCGGCGGCGTTCGTCGACCGCCACGGGGTCGTCACCGTGCCGGTGTTGACCGCCCCGTCCAGGTAGACGAGCTGCTCACGAGGCGAACCGGCGTACTGCTCGTAGTCCGGGAACGGGCCACCCTCCAGGCCTTCCACGTTGACCGTGCGGGTGCCGGATGCTGTCTTGTCGCCGTGCATGCCGCGGAAGTACAGGGTCTTCATCACCTGCTGCTTCGCGCCTTCACCGAACTTCGTCTTCACGTACGGGTAGCCACGCCACTGGCCCCACGACTTGTACTTCGCCTGGACCAGACCGTCCTCGCCGTCCCAGTGCCACAACGGCAGGTTCTGCGGGTTCTCGTACTCGTAGAACGTCTTCGTCGCGCTGCCACCGGCCGTCAGGTCGATCTGCTGCACCGAGTCCACGACGTACGTGTGGAAGTAGTCGGTGCGCGGCTGCGTGTACCCCTGCGGCACCCACTTCACCGGGTAACACCGCAACGTGTTGCTGTCCAACGCGTTCACGTTCGGCAGCCGGCCCGGGTTCACGCAGTCGGGGTCGCTGTAATCAACAGCGATCTCCGCACCCGCCTCGGTCCGGATCGACGTGATCCGCCACCAGTTCATCGCCGGCGCGAAGTCCGACCACACCGCATCCACGCGGTTGGGGAGCTGGATGCCCTCGAACGTCACCTCGGGCAGCGTCACCGCGGCGCCGTTCAAACCCTTGTGGGTGATGCCTTCCAGCCACAGACCCGCCCGGGTGCCGTCGCCCGGGTCGGGGAACGACTGCCGCAGGACCCACTGGTCGACGTCCTGGTAGCCGGACCCCTTCCACACCTTCGTGGTGACGCTGGTGAGCCGCTTGCTGCTCCAGAACGACGGCCCCGACTGCCAGCAGGTGCCGGTCGAGGCACAGTTCTGGTCCCACGGCGTGTCCGGCCAGTTGGTCTTGTCCTTGGTACCGCAGTTCGCCGTCACACACCGGTCGGAGACACCGAAGTGCACCTGCGCCGGAGCCGCCGTCGCCGTGTACACCGTGTCCGTGCCGCTGCGGTTGTCGGTGCCGTAGTCGATCCGCACCGGGTACGCGTCACGGTGGTAGACGACCGGCGAGTTCTCCTGCTTGTTTTTCGCGTAGTAGTTCGTGTCCCGCGCGTACCACAGCGACGCCGTGTTCCCGTACACGTCCTCGATGTAGTCGAGGTTCCACCGGTACGCCTGCGTACAGAACGACGCCGCGAACGTCGCACCCTTGCACGGCTCCGTCGCGTGGTTGCCCGCGACCGGGACCGCCTGCACCGAGTTCGTCTCCGGCTTGTTCGCCGTCCAACCCGGCAACCGGTTCCGGCCGAACCAGTACTTCGTCCCGTCCGCCCCGGTGACCTTCCAGTACTCGCCGTTGTCGTCACCGTTCGACGCGCCCGTTACCTTCTCGATCCGGGAGCCGTCGTCCTGCACGGGATGCCACAGGCCGCTGCCGTCCTTCAACAGCTCGCCACCGCCGCCGTTGAGCGACATCACCGCGTTGTCGGTCGCCCAGCACAGGTCACCGGTGTCCTCGGTGTTGTTCGCCTTGCTGCCCTTGTCATCGGCCTTGTCATCCGCACAGCCGACGTACCGGCGCTCGATGAACCCGGTGTCGTAGGAGAACCCCTCACCGACCCAGCCCGGCTGGTTGTTCGACGCCGCGTGCCGGCCGTCCACCGACTGCGACGCGTACGACAGACCCACCGTGGGAGCCGGGCCGCCGACGGCCGGCGGCACCCGCATCGGATACGACCAGGAGAACCCGCCCGCCGACCCACCGTGCGACCACGTCGACGACGGCGCGAGGGTCGTGGCACCGAAGTCACCGGCACCGCCCGACGGCCCCGCCGCCAGGGCCACCGTGACACTGCCCGAGGTCAGCTTGGACGCCGCCGCGGTCGTGACGGCCGCCGGCAGCGTCACCTCACCGGATACCGTCTTGGACTTGATGTTGTTGTCGGACTTCACCGGAATCGGCCGGCACGCCGCGTCATCCGGCGTCGTCTGGTGGCACTCCGGGACGACGAGCAGCCGCAGCCGGCTCCCCCAGTCCGCACCGAACGCCGACTCGAACGCCGCGTAGCTCGTCTCCAGCTTCACCGTGCCGGTGGTCGCCGCGTTGTCCGTGCGCGCGACCCGGAACATCACACCCTGCACGCCCGCAGCGCGCACCTCGTCCTGCGACAACGTCTGCACCCGGACCCGCTCAGGCCCCTTCGCGCCCGCGACCACCCGCAACGGCGACCCCGGCACCGACACCGCCGTCTCCGCCGGCGACGCGCTACCGGAGGCCCGCAGCTGGGTCCGTGCCGCGGCGATGTTCACCTCCGCGGTCGCAGCGGCCGGCCACTGCACCGAGCCGACCGACGCGCGACGCGCGGCCGCGGAAGCGGTGCCCGGCTGCGGCTGCTTCACCGCCACCGTGCCACCAGGCACGTCCTTGTAACGCTGCGCCGCCTCGGGCTTCGTCACCTTCGGGGCCGCCTGCACGGGCGGCACCACGAGGTTGGTGGCGGCCAGCGACAGGATCGCCGACGCGGCGACCACGCGCGTCACCCGCCCGAACAGCCGGCGGGACCGGCGTGGCAGCAGTGGCAGACCAGGGCTGAAGGACACAGTTCCTCCGCAGCAATGGGTGAGCGGCCACCGTCCACAAGAGACGGCAGCCGGACGAAGTCGAACGACAGCAGATGAAGAAAGAGGAATCCGGCCGGCCTACGCCGGCATACCGAGCATCCGCGGACTCATGTCGGCCGCTGTCTCGTGCGCAGCGCGCACCCATCACTGAACATGTGAAGCCTCCCCGTCAGGCCCATGCAGTCGCACCGGGGTCAATACCCGGGCAGGGCGAAATCTAGGGGCTCGCATCCACCGAAGTCAAGGTCTCACCTTGCGTACACGCCACAGGCACCACCAACCGGACATTCCTCCGGTGTCATCCCGAACCCACGGCGGTCGATTGACAGGGCGGTCGACCTGCCCCTACGTTTCGCTCACATCACTCTCGCGGGGGCCACAGTGATCAGACCTCATCGTGCCGTGCATCGACACGGCTCCTCCAAGCTCATGCGCCTGCTCGTAGGCCGGACCTAGCCGAAGCCATCGTGTTTGGCGTTGGCCCTCCCGCCGACGGACGTCCAGGCCGGCGTCTCGGCTGCCCTTCAGATACGCAGGTTGGCGCATTGCGCAGATACCGCTGACATGTCCACGAGGTCTCCGGAACCTGGTGCGTCTTTGGTCGATACACCAGATGCCGGAGACCTCAATCGATATAGATCGCCGCCACACCGACACACGGCCAGCGATCGACAACCACTTACCAAACACGCCTCAGGTTGCGAACAAAACTTCGGCAATCTGGTTTCAGGTTAGAAGGGAAACTCCGAGGGCGGCGAGGATGGACGGGGTTTCCGTCCACAGCATGTGGTTGTACCCGCCGGTGACCTCGCCCCATCCGGCGCTGTTGATGCCACGACTCTCCAAGGCTCCATTGCTGTACAGCGCCCAGACCGGCCCACCGCTGTCCCCGTGGTCCACCACGGCGCATGCGTCGCACGCGTATCCCTCGACTCCGACGCGGGTCTTGCCTGAGTCGTCGGTCCACTGGACGGCCTCGTTCGAGACGTAGAACGAGCAGACCATGTTCGAGGTGTAGCCGCTGTGGCAGAGATACTCGCCGTCCCACGAGTAGTCGTACCCGGTGAAGAAGTCAACAGTGGTGTCGTTCAACCACACGCCAGCAGACGCGTCGGTTTCGATGAGTTCGGCGTCGTGCAGCACGTCGATGTGGCGCACCCACCCGATCTGATCACCGCCGCCATCCTCCACTCCCGTGCCGATGCTGGTGAAACAGTGCTCGGCGGTGGCCAAGAACTCTTTGCCCGCACCGTTGCGGACGCCGAACGCCGACGTGCAGTTGTAGCCCGAGAATTCCCAGTCCCAGCGGATCGGTCCCCCGCCGTAGTACGGCGCGGAGTCGTTGGCCCGGGAAGTTGAGTAGACCTTGTCGCCGGTCACGAAGGTGAGGTGCGCTGCCGCCACGGCGGTTCTGTTCAGCCCGCTGCTTTGCGCGGCCAGCGTGGTGGCTCGGCCAGGGTCGCTGGCGCGGATCTCCAGGCCGCTGCCGTCACTGCGCAGCACGATGGAGTGGACCTCCACACCTTGCGCCTTCCAGGACTTGGCGGACTCCCACACCGCCATGCCTGCGGTATCCATCGCCTGCCGCGAGTACCGGCTCCGCTCGATGACCACGGGAACCTTCCCGGCGGCCGGATCAGACACGCGAGCCAGACCTTCCTGAACCATGCGGGCAGCCAGCTTCTCGTCTGTTGCGTAGAGCAGGACGCGGCCACCCTCGTGGTCGATCTTGAGGCCCGCAAACGTCTCCGCGTACCTCTCCCGCCCGATCTTCCCGATGCTCTTGGCTGCAGCGGTGACCGGATCGGCCGCAGGCAACCGCCGTGGCGCCTTGCTGGTTCGTCCCTCGCCGATTCTCTTTGCGGGCTCGCCCGGGGCGGCACTCGCCGCACTCGACCCGATAAGCGCTGTCGACACGAGTCCGATCACGACCAGTGCGGCTGTCGCTGACTTCAGTCGGCGGTATTGCATGATCCATCCTCCCCCATAGATGAAGATCGTGGTACTGAGGCTAGATTCGGCAGCCTGCCGGGCGTGACATCCGGGCGGAACGAATCGGAGTATGAACAAGTTGGCGGATAGGATTGCCAGGTGGTTCGTTCGCTTGATACAGAAGAAGAAGCGATAAAATAGACGCATGCGTATCGACACGCGTCGGCCGGGGGCGCGGTGGCTCATCGCCGGTGCTGTCCTCGTGGCGGTCGTCGTCGCGGCGATGCTGGTCGTCGCTTTACGATCCGGCCCACGCAAGCTGCCCGAGCCCACGATCCTGCGGTACTGCTCCGAGCCGGCCAGTCGCCCGCCGGCGAGTCGCTGCGCCAGCCCGCAAACCACCGGCACCTTGCGATTGCACGACTCGGCCCAGGCGGGTCCGCTGTGGCTTGGCGTCAGTGACCTACGAGCACCTCATGCGCGAATCGGGCTCTGGTTCCAAGGGGGAGCCACAACCCCTTGATTCCCAGGACATGGGGCGGTGGCGCCGACCCATGTCCTGGAACGCACTGCCGGCAGGACGCCGTCGCGCTATCGGCGCAGGACGAAGAAGGCCACGATGGCGGCGATGAGCAGGACCGCGGCGGTGATGGCGGCGGCGATCTTCGCGGTGCTGTAGGGGCGTTCGCCGGCTACCTCGCCCGTGCGGCCGTTGACCTGGATGTTGTAGGTCTTGCCGGCGTAGATGTAGCAGGCGAGCCAGACCGGCAGGAGCATCAGCTTGAAGGTCAGGTCGTGGTACTCGGTGTCGACGTGGTCGACGCGCTGCTCGTCGCCGCCGATGTCGTGGCGGCAGTCCTGCTCGATGACCGGGGCGATCTTCCGCTTCGCCTGGTCCAGGCCGGTTTCGGGTTCGACGTCGTAGCGGAGCGTCTCGTGGCCCGCCAGGTACTGGGCGTGGAAGGGCTGGGCGTCGGGCAGCGGCCACGGCTCCAGGGCGTCGAGGTGCTCCTGGGTGACCTTGGTCGTGCCGGTCACGAGCACGTCGTCGAAGGTGCGCCCGACGGTGCCGCTCGCGTGGTGCCACCGGGTCTTGCGCACCTGGCGGGTCTTCGTCTCGCCGTTCTCGGTGTAGGTCTCCGTGACCCAGTAGTGCTCACCGCGCTGGCCCTGGTAGTGCGAGACGGTCCGGGTGTCGTAGGTCCAGTGTGGCAGGTAGGTGCTCTTCGCGGACTCGGCCTCGGTGACCTTCTTCAGCCCGTTGGGCGCGAACCAGCGCGACGCCGCCCACGTGCGCAGCTGCGCACGCAGCTGCTGTTTGGTGAGGGCGAACGGCAGGACCGCCTCGGGCACGACCTGGTCGCCGGGGTTGACCTCGGCGACGACGGCCGCGCCGCAGAACCGGCAGCGGTCGGAGATCGCGTCGGACTCGGTCGCCGCACCGCAGTTCTGGCACTTGAAGACGTGCTTGGCCAGCAGCGCGATCGGCTTGCGGGGCAGGCCGGCGAACTGGTTCCAGTCGTGCTCGGCGATCTGGCGGGTGGCGGGGGCGATCTGGGTCTCGTGCCCGCAGTACGGGCACCGCAGCGCGGTGGTGCCGGGCGCGAACTCGACGTTCGCGCCGCACCCGGCGCACGGGTACTGCGTCTGTGTGATCACGGCTCAGCCCTGCGGCGGCAGCGGCGGCGGGACGGCGGCGAAGAGCGCGCCGAGCTCGGCGACCTGACCGGCGGGGGTCCACTGCGCCATGCCGTTCTTCCAGACCAGGGTGGTGCGGCTGACGGTGCCCGACCGGACCTGCGCGCCGAGCGCGTCGAGGTCGAACGGGCCCGCCTGCTGGCCGTTGACGCCGGCGAACCACTGGTCCTGCTGCGGCAGTGGCGGTGGGCCGGCCGGCGGCGGAGGGGACGACACCGGCTGGTTGAGCGCGTTCGCCATCCGCTGCCCGGCGGCCATGCCCAGGCCGAGGCCGAAGCCCTCGCCGGCGCCGCCGCCCGGGTTGTTGGCGGCGTCCTCCATGGCGTTGGCGGCCTGGAACGTCGTGTAGGCGTTCAGGTTGCCGACCACGCCCATGGAGGTGCGCTTGTCGATGGCCTCCTCGACCTCCGGCGGCAGGGAGATGTTCTCGATGATGAACTTCGGGATCTGCACGCCGTAGCCGGTCAGCTCCTCGGTCAGCACCCCGGCGAGCTTCTGCCCGATGACCAGCTGCTGCGCGGCCAGGTCGAGCGCCGGCACCTGCGCCGCCGCGAGGGCGCTGCCGAGGTGGCCGACGATGAGCTGGCGCAGGAACTCCTGCACCTCCTCGGTGCGGAACTGCGGGTCGGTGCCGACCAGCTCCCGCAGCAGCTTCGCCGCGTCGACGACCCGCAGCGAGTAGGCGCCGAACGCCCGCAGCCGGACCATCCCGAACTCGGCGTCACGCATCATCACCGGGTTCTGCGTGCCCCACTTGAAGTCGGTGAACTGCCGCGTGTTGACGAAGTAGACCTCGGCCTTCCACGGCGAGTCGAACCCGTACTTCCAGCCCTTGAGCGTGGTCAGGATCGGCAGGTTCTGCGTCTGCAGCGTGTACGTGCCGGGCGTGAAGACGTCGGCGACCTGGCCCTCGTTGACGAACACGGCCGTCTGCGACTCGCGCACGATCAGCTTGGCGCCCATCTTGATCTCGTTCTGGTACCTCGGGAAGCGCCAGACGATCGTGTCACGACTGTCATCGAGCCACTCGATGATGTCGATGAACTCGCCCCGTAGCTTCTCCACCAAACCCATGACGCGCGCTCCTTACTCCGCATGCACCGTTCGCACCGCGGCCAGACCATAGAGAATCCCATGATCCCGGACAAGCGCCACAGAGACTGTGTCGGCTTGTCGGCACTCACCGCCGACATCTGGCCCCCAGCCATCCGGCACGGCCGGCCCGGCGGTAAGCCTACGGCTCGGGCCGGGACCGCACGATCAGGTCGGCGAGCAGGGCCAGCGACCCGATGATCAGCCCGGTCAGGAAGATCATGACGGTGTTGTTCGCGAGCCTGATGGGGTGGACCGCGAGATCGTAGGTGCTCTTGACGACGCCGATCGTGACGAGCCACAGCGCGAGCGGCATGAGGGCCTTGAGCGGATCGAAGTACATCACCATCCGCAGGACCTGGAGGATGTACCGGTAGGCGTCGGCGATGAACCGGAACTTCGACGTGCCCGCGCGCTTCGCGTATTCGATCGGCACGTAGAGGATGTGATGCTGGTTGGACAGGAACGCCAGCGTGATGGTGGTGACGCAGGAGAATCCCGGGGGCAGCAGCCGCAGGTAGGGCTGCGCGACCTCGCGGCGGAAGGCCCGCATCCCGGAGTTGAGGTCGGGGATCGACTGGCTGGTGAGCCACTCGGCGATCTTGCGGATGACCCACTTCGCCGGGACCCGCAGCAGCTTGTGGCTGCCCTCCTCGGTGGTGCGCGCGCCGACGACCTGGTCGATGCTCGGGTCGTCGTGCAGCAGGCGGACGAGCTCGGGAATCCGGGCGTTGGGGTAGGTGAGGTCCGCGTCGGTCCAGACCACGATGGCGCCCGCGGCCATCCGGGACCCGAGCCGGCGGACGGTGCCCGATCCGCCGTTGCGGTGCAGCGCGACGACCTTCAGGTGCGGGAATGACGGCTCGGCCGCGCGGAGCACCTCGAGGGTGGCGTCGGTCGACGCGTCGTCGATCGCCAGCAGCTCGTAGGTGTAGCCGGACTCGTCGAGCGCGGCGCAGATCCGTTCGATCTCCTGGCGCACGTGCGCCTGCTCGTTGTAGCACGGCAGCACGACCGTGACGTCGAGGCTGCTGCTGGAACGGGCCGGCACGCTCCCGCCGCCCGCGATCGGGACCTGTTCTGTCAACGTCACTGCTGCCTCACTCGTGGACGGTGGTGCCGGCACAGCGTGCCGTCTTGCGTTCGGGTGCTCGCGCCGGGGCTACGGCAGAGGGGGTGACCGTCACAGTAGGCCGCTCCGGTGCCGGTCGCGAATTAGGGCGGCCCCGGTGAGGCGTATCACTCGCCCCGCCCTTGCCGGGGCGGCCGCACGCGGCGACGGTCTACGGTCCCGCCGGCCGGCGGGCCGCGGCGACCAGGCCGGGCCCGGTCTTCGGGAAGGCCCGTTGCAGCAGGCGGAAGGGTGCGGAGCCGCACCGGTTCAACGCGCCGCGCAGGCCGGACGAGGGCTGCAGGAGCCGCCCGGATCCGGCGCTGCGCTGCTGCGGTGACGTCGTGCCGGCCGCCCGGAGCCGTCTGCGGGCGATCACGTTCCGGCCGCCTTCCAGCACGTAACCCAGCGGCATCCCGTAGTGACGGATCCGGACGTCGACGAGTCCGGCGGCGGTCAGCAGGCCGTGCAGTGGTCCGGGGTCGTACCGGCGGAAGTGGCCGACGAGCTCGTCCGCGGCGGCGTACCGGCGCTGGTACGCGGGCACGGACAGCAGCAGCAGGCCGCCGGGCCGCACCCGCTCGACCCAGGCGGCCAGCGCCGCGGTGTCGTCGTCGAGGTGCTCCAGCACTTCGAACGCGCACACGACGTCGAACTGGCCGGGCTCCAGCAGCTCGAGGCGGGCGTTGCGGACCTCTCCCCCGCCGGCGTGGCGCAGCCGCTGCTCCGCCACCGTGAACGACGCCTGGTCGGGTTCGATGCCGAGGTACCGGTACCGCTGGGCGAGCCTGGCGCCGAAGCCACCCTGCCCGCACCCGATCTCCAGCACGTCCGTCGCGCCGGAGGACGGGAACAGGTGCATGACGGCGTCATGGCGGAGCCAGCCGTTCGGCGACAGCGGCGCGACGGCGTCCATCCGCCAGGCCGACATCGGCGCCCGCGGCGGCCCGGGCCGGGGATGCGGGTTGCTCATCGACGCCCCCTGGACGCGAGCCGCCCGGCACCGGCGGGCTCGCCGGCGCCGCCGTCACCGAGCCGCTCCCACAGCGGCGTCACGACGTGCTCGGGGGTGAACCGGGCCTCGGCGAGACCGCGGGCGGCCTGCCGCAGCCGGGCCGTCTCGGACCGGTCCGTGGCGAGCCGTCGCAGCGTCGTGGCCAGCGCGTGCGGGTCGCCGGCCGGGACCAGCAGCGCGGCGTCGCCGAGGGCGCGCCGCTGCGGCGGGGAGTCGGACGTGACCACGGCGCAGCCGGCGGCCGCACCCTGGAACACCTTGTTGGGCACCACCCGCATCGCCTTGTCGCTGGTGCCGAAGATGCCGAGGCACACGTCGTGCCCGGCGACGAGCGCGGGAAGGTCGCCGGCCGGCACCCAGGGCAGCCACGCGACGTCGGCGCCCTCGGCGGCGTGCCGGGTCGCCGCCTCGTCCTGCCCCTGCCCGACCATGGTGAAGGTGACGCCCTCCCCCGCCAGCAGGCGGGCCGCTTCGCCGATGACCGTGGCGCCCTGCAGCGGCGTGTAGAGGCCGAAGAACACCACCCGCAACGCACCACTGTCCGCGGCGTGTTCGCGGCCTGCCTCGAACCATGCCGAGGGAGCGCCGACGGCGACCGCGACGCTCCGGGCATGGTGCCGCGGCGGGAGCGCGGCACGGTGTTCGTCGGTGTCGACGACGATGAGGTCGGCGCGGCGCAGCGCGGCCCGGTCGACGGCGGCAAGCAGGCGGCGGCGCAGCCGGCCCCCGAGGCGGCGGTCCGCGGCGGTGTCCCCGGCGCCGGTCATGTGGTCCAGCACGATCGGCACCCGCCGGAACAGCAGCCGCGCCAGGTGGACGTCCAGCAGCCCGAGATACCCGACGACGACGGCGTCGACGGCGCCGACGCGGCGGGCCGCCCGCGCCAGCGAGACCCAGCGCCGGGCCACCGTGAGGACCAGGCCGGGCAGGCGCCACGGCTGCGCCACCGCCGCCACGCGAGCGGCGGTGCCGACACCGAGCGGGGCGTTGCACTCCACGACGTCGGCGCCGTGACCGCGAAGCCCTTCGGCGAGCACACCGACGCGTGGGTGCATCGCCGTGTCGTACGTGCCGAAGAACAGGACCCGCATGGCGCCCTAGCCTAGGTCATCGCCCGCGGCGGCCTCGGCGCACGTCAGCGGGGACTCCGGCGGCGGCCCGTCGCCCGGAGGGTAGGCTCGCCCGGTGCCTGATCCCGTAGCCGAAGCCGGGCAGCCACCCGCGAAGGCCGGCACGCGCAGGCGCATCGCGTCGTTCGTCGGGCGAGGGCTCACCAACCGCTGGACCAAGTGGTCGTTGCTCGGTGTCGCGGTGGTCGGCGGCGGTGTCGCCGTGGCGCGGCAGCGCGCCGACGTCGGCGCCGCGGTGACGCAGATCGGTGCCGGGGCGACCGCCGCCGCGGCCGCGCTCGTCGCCGTCGGGCTCCTGGCCACGATGCAGGTCTGGCGGACGCTGCTGGGCGGGCTCGGCTCGCCGTTGCCGGTCACGGCGGCGGCCCGGGTCTTCTTCGTCGGGCAGCTCGGCAAGTACCTGCCCGGGTCGATGTGGCCGGTGGTCGCCCAGATGGAGCTCGCCCACGCCCACCAGGTGCCGCGCAGCCGCACCGCGACCGCCGCCGTCCTGACGATGGCCGTGTCGCTCGGTGCCGGCCTGGTCACCGCCGCGGTCGTGCTCGCGGCGGGTGCCGGGGCGGTGACCGAGCGGTACTGGTGGGCGCTGCTCGGCGTGCCGGTCCTCGGTCTGCTGCTGCGCCCGAAGGTCGTCAACGCCGTCGTCGGGATGGCGCTGCGGGTGCTGCGCCGCCCGCCGCTGCCCCAGCCGCTGTCCGGCCGGACGATCGTCGTGTCGCTGGCCTGGGCGGTGGCGTCGTGGCTGCTGCTCGGCGCGCACGCGTGGCTGCTGAGCTGGCCGCTCACCGGCAGCCCGGGTGGGGTCGCGGCGCTGGCGGTCGGCGGTTTCACGCTGGCCTGGTGCCTGGGGTTCCTGGCGGTGGTCACGCCCGCCGGGGCCGGCGTCCGCGACGTGCTGCTGGTCGCGATCCTCGGCGCGCAGCTCAGCACCGGACAGGCGACCGCCGTCGCGGTGCTGTCCAGGGGGCTGCTGACCGCCGGTGACCTGGTCCTGGCCGGGGTGACGGCCGTCGCCGCCTACCTGGCGGTGCGCGCCCCCGGCCGGTCACGGTGAGCGACGCGGCGACCGGGGTCAGGGGCGGACCAGCCAGCACTCCAGCCGCCGCGGGTCGGTCCCGGTCGGGCGCCACGTGAGCACGTGCTGGTCCTCGTGGGTGTCCAGGTAGACGATCCGCTCCAGCGGCAGCCCGTAGGGCAGCAGCGTCAGCGTCGACGACGACATCAGCACCGGCACCTGGCCGGCCGCGCGGATGCCGGCGACGACCTCCTGCATGCGCTCCACCGTCGGGTTCTCCAGGGCCGCCACGGGCAGGCCGCACTGGTTGCGGATCGTGGGTGACCACTGCGTGTCCATCATGACGACCGAATCCGTCGGCCGCAGCGCCCGGCACACCGCGGCCGCGGCGTCCGGCTCGCCCACCTCGGTGCGGTTCGGCCCGAGCCGCGCGGTGACCACCAGCGCCGGCGCGGCGATCGCCAGCAGCACGACCAGCCGGGCGAGCGCACCCGTCGGTGTCGGCGCGAGCAGGCGTCCGGCCGCACGCCACCCGCCGGTCGCGGCCGCCCGGACGCGGCCGGTCCCGCCCGAGCGGATCAGCGCGGCAAGGGTCCAGGTGGCGAACAGCGCCACGGCGGGCAGCACCTCGACGACCAGCCGGCGGTCCGCCCACGGATGGTCGGGGGTGATCGCGGGGCGCAGCAGGGACGCCACCCCGGATCCGCCGTACACCAGCAGGATCGGCAGGAAGCGCCAGCCACGGCCGCGGGTGACGGCGTACACGACCCCGGCGGCGCCGATCCAGGCCAGCACCAGCACCGGCCAGCCCGTGTACCACGAGACCCAGGACACCGTCTGCTCCGCGTAGCTGCGGGTGCCGTCGACCGGAAGCCCGAACTGCTCCTGATGCGACGCGACGTACTCGATCGTGTTGGCCGCGGTGATGGAGCGGTCGACGTACAGCAGCGGCCGCACGGCAAGGAGCAGCCCCAGCACGAGGGTGCCGGCCGCGGCGACCGGCGGCGCCCAGCGCCACCAGCGCAAGGTCCGCACGTCACGGTGCCAGCGCCGCAGGAACAGCGCCAGCCCGGCGGTCACGACGGGCGACAGCACCAGGACCACGATCATGAGCCGGACCGACGACCAGTTGACCAGCACATACGGCCAGGTCACGAACCGGCAGTCGAGGAACCCCAGGCCGCCGCCGACCACGGCACCGGCGGCGAACGGCCAGACCCCACCCCGCCGGCGCAGCCACCACCAGCCGATCGCGGGGATCATGAGGGCGAAGTCCACCCCCATGTCGAGGCGGACCAGCTCACCGGCGGACAGCAGCAGACCTGACAGCGCCATCGACCAGCCGACGTCCCGGCGCGTCTCGGCGCTCCTCGCCGGCCCGTCCGCGCTCACCCCTGCGTTCCAGGCGCCGGCGGCCAGGCACAGCCCGGCGGCGAGCATGAGACACGCCAGCGGTTCGGAGTACGTCGTCTGGCTCACCCGCAGCATCGGCCACGCCGAGCCCAGCAGCAGCGCGGCCACCGGCGCCCACCGCGCCCCGAACAGGCGGCCGGCCAGCCCGCCGACGGCGAGCAGGGCCGCGCCGCCGACCAGCGCCGGCAGCACGAACATCCCCTGCCAACCGGCGACCCAGTGGGCGGCGGCGAGCATCGTCGGCCAGCCCGTCATGAACTGCGGCACGATCAGGCCGTCCTGCACGTAGAAGCCGGGGTGCGCGAACGTCAGCTGCGCCGCCGCGGCCCCGAAGGCGTCGACCGGCACCGGGGTGGTCAGGCCCGGATGGTCGCTCAGCCAGAGCCCGACCTGGGCATAGGTGCCGGCGTCACGGTGCAGCACCGCCTGCTGGCTGGATCTCACCGCGGCGAACCCGGCGAACCCGACGGCGATCGCCGACGTCGCGACGACCGCCGACCACGGCGCGGTGAACGACCCGGCGCCGCTGCGCCGCGGCAACCGCGTCGCCCACCGCACCAGCGGGATCGCCAGCACCACCGCGGCCGGCACCACGATGCCCGGGCGGAAGTGTCCCGTCGCGGCGAGCGGCACCGCGACCAGCAGCCATGCCGTCACCGCCACCGCGGGCACCACGGCCAGCAACAGCAGCAGCCGCCCCGCCCGGGCGCTGTCCGCCGAGGTGGCCTCGAGCAGACGACGGACTGCGGGGGCACGACGCGAAGGCGGGGCAGCGGGCTGCCCCGGCACGGTCGCCGCGGTAAACGACACGATGAACCAGACTCCACATCCTCGACCGGCACGGATCACCACGGCGCCCGATGTCCGGGACCGGCGATCCGCCGCGGAGAGCATAGTCGGGCCAGCTGGGAACCGCCCCGGACGTCAGCGCCCCGTCTGGTGACCGGGTGCCTGGCCCACCGTCAGCGTCGCCAGTGGCTCGGGGCCGACCGTGACCTCGTCCACGACGCCGCCGGCCAGGGCGGCCTGCCAGGCGGCCCGTTCATCGGCGTTGACGTGGCTGCGCACGAGCCAGATCCGCCCACCCGCGCCGGCCAGCCGTTCTGCGGCGGCGACGAGGTCGGCGACCGCGGCGGTGTCGCGTCCGGTCGCGACGAGGATCCGGCTGCCCGCGGTGTACGAGACGTACCATCCGGTGGCCATCGGGCCACCACGCCGCAGCAGCGGCGGGTCTTCGGTCCAGTAGTACGCGAAGCCGAACTGACCGGACATGTTCACGGCGATCACGTCGCCGGGCCGGCGGTGCGACGCGACGTACGCCACCTGGGCACGGACGTCCTCGCCGGGGTCGCCGGGGGCCGGCGGGCGCAGCAGCGCGCCGCTGTTCGCGATCGCGTACGCCGACACCGTGGTGACGACCAGGACCGCCGCCACCACGCTCCGTGTCCGTGCCCGGGTCCGTGCCGGCAGGTGGCCGGTCAGGTCGGCCGCCGTCCGCACCAGGCCGGTCCCGGCCACGGCCGCCGCGACGACCAGCAGGAAGTGCGACGTGCGCTGGTCCAGCAGCGGGTACACGCCGGCCAGCGCCGCCGCGACGACGATCACCGGGATCAGCAGCAGCGCCAGCGCTGTCGCCGGCCGGCGCAGCCGCGCGACCGCCACCACGCCCACCGCAGCCGCGGCGGCCACCAGCTGCCACGGGGCGCCCAACGCCGGCGTCAGCTCCGCCAGCCGGGTGCCGAGGTAGGACGGGAGCCCGCCGACCGTCGGGAAGTACCCCGACCAGTAGCCGGCCAGCGCGTCATTGCGGTTCGGCCGGTCGAGCACCACGTACACGAGCAACGCCGCCGCCGCGGTCCCGGCGCTGACCAGGGCGGTGTCCCGCAGCCGGCCCCGGGGCGCGCCGACGGCCGACGTGAGCAGGACCGCGCCGAGCACCGCCGCGCCGATGAGCGCCGCGGGATGGCTGAACAGCATCCCGGCCACCACGCCCGCACCGAGCAGGACCAGGCGGCGCCGGGACCAGGCCGATTCCAGCCACGCGGTCATCGCCAGCAGCAGCAACGCGACCGCGCCTTCGGCCGTGTACTGCTTCAGGTCGTGGCGCACCAGCTGCGCCGGGATCAGCAGCGTCGCGGCGCCCGCGGCGAGCCCGGCGGCGACGGCCCAGCCGCGGCCCGGCCAGCCGAGGCAGCGCCCGAAGGCGTAGCCGGCCAGCACCGACCCGGCGAGGAACAGCAGCGGGATCAGCCGCTGGAGCTGCCCGCCGCCCGGCACCGACCAGACCAGGAGCGTCCATCCGAGCGGTGTCGACGCCGTCACCCACGGCAGGTCCGCCAGCGGCGCCTTGGCCGCCAGCGCCACCCACGACTCGTCCAGCCAGTAGGGAGCGTCCAGCGCCGGGCCGATCCGGTGCACCACGGGCACGGCCGCCAGCAGCGCGCCAACGGCGACGGCGTCCGCGCGTCGCGCCGCTCCCGCGTCGGTCACGATCCGCCGCACGGTGGTGCGGGCGGGGCCGTCAGCTGAGGCAGCGCATCCGGATTGTGCAGCACGACGAAGTCACGCTCCCGGAAGACGACCCGGTAGCCGCTGCCCTGCAGCAGGTCGACCCGCGCGCGCTGGTCGTCGAGGCCGCAGAACGGGAACTGCGGGCGGGCGACGTCGGCGACCACCCACGGGGCCCAGCGGGGAGTCCGGTCCCACAGCAGCACCTGGGTGCGGCCGCTCAGGCGTGGCCCGAGACTGGAGGCGGTCTCGACCAGCGCCCCGTCCGGGACCTGCGCGGCCGCGTGCTCCATCGCCCGCATGTCGTCGGTCCACCGCCACTGCGACGGCCGGGCCAGCTGACCGAACGCCGAGCCGGGCAGCGCCAGCACCGCCGCGACGACCACCACGGCCGTCCAGACGGCGCCGAACCGGCGCATCCGCCGGTGCCGCGCGATCCGGGCCGCCCCGTCGACACCCGCGCACAGCAGCGGGATCACCACGAACGCGTTGTAGTGCGCCCCGGTGTCCCACCAGCCCGGCGACTCCGACAGCATCCGCTCGGCGATCAGCGGCAGCGTCACCGCCAGATACGGTGAGACCAGCGGCGTCAGTCCGGCGACCACCAGCAGCATCAGCATCGTGTGGGTCTTCGTCGCCGGGTTGAAGAAGGTGTACAGCGCATCGCCCGGCTGGCTGGCCACGTGCCACAGCACGGCCGGGACGGTCGGCCCGAAGTGGTCGTACGACCAGTAGTAGTCCGACCGGCCGCCGAACGCGGGGATGATGACCTGGGTGGCCAGGACCGTGTACGCCGGCCCGCCGAGGAGGCAGCCGAGGCCGAGGAGCACGTCGCCGCGCCGGCGCGGCCGGCCACGCTGCGGCAGCAGCAGGCACACCCCCACCCCGGCCAGCGCCAGCCCCATGTCCTCCTTCACGAGCAGCAGCGTCGCGCAGGCCAGCGCCACGTGCCGCCGCCGCCCGCGGCCGTGCCGGTACGCGGACAGCTGGTCGAACAGCACGGCGAACAGCAGCGGGGCGAACGCGACCTCGTGGAAGTCGAACCCGACGGCGCCCGCCACCGGCCACGACAGCGCATACGCCACCGCCACCCCGTAGGCGGCCGTGACCCCCAGCTCACGGTGCGTGAACCGCCACAGCGGCACGACCGCGCCGGCCAGCAGGACGGCCTGGGCCACCAGCAGCGTGCGAGGGTCGTCGTACACCAGGTACAGGGGCGCGAGCAGCACCAGCAGCGGCGACACGTGGTCACCGAGCACGCTGAAGTGCGGCCCGAACCCGTTGTGCACGCCCTTGACGATCGCCACCGGTAGATGCCCCTGGGCGTAGGCGCGCACCGCCTGGTCGAAGATCACCAGGTCGTACGTGGCCGAGCGCCACGTGCGGAACCGGTTGAGGGCGAGCACCGAATAGCACAGCGCCGCCGCGACCACGATCGCGGCGACGGCGACACGGTGCGACGGCCCGACGGCCCGCCGTGCCGGGACCACGGCGTCGCTGACCGCCGTGGCCGCCCCGGAGCTGGTCACGGTCGCATCAGCCCGGCCACCGTCATGGCGGTCAGCGTAGCTCCCGGGCTTCCGCCCGGAGGCGTGGAGTTGACGGCCACTACTACGTCCTGCGATGCTACGTCCCACGTAGTAGTGGAGGTGGCATGTCCGGACTCACCGAGTTCGGCCGGTTCTCGGAGCCGGCGTTGCTCGTGCTCGTCAGCCTCGCCGAAGGTCCCAAGCACGGGTATGCGATGCAGGACGACATCGCCGCCATCACCGGCGACCGTCCCGGCCCCGGCACGCTGTACGGGGCGATCCGCCGCCTCGAGGACCTGGCGCTCATCGAGGCCCTCCCGGAGCGGGAGCGCCGCAAGCCCTACCAGCTCACCGCCGCCGGCCGGGCCGCGCTGCAGGCGGAGCTGTCGCGCATGCGGGCCGTCGCCGGCACCGGCCTGCGCCGGTTGGCCCTGTCGTGAACCGCGCGGTCCGGCTGGTCATCGCCCTGTACCCGCGCCACGTCCGGGACCGGTACGGCCCGGAGATCGCCGACCTGCTCAGCCACTCGCGGCGGCCGCTGCGCGACCTGGCCGACGTGGCACGCTGCGCGCTCGCCGAACGCGTGCGGGCGCTCACGTATGCGCGGCTACGTCCCCACCTGCACGCGACCACCGGCCTGGTCGCCGCACCCGTGGCCTTCGCCGGCGCCTTCCTCGTCTTCTACACCCTCTGCGCGTGGCTGTTCGCCGCCGGCGCCGCCGTCACCGGCGCATCGCTCACCGCCGGCTCCGCGCGCCTCGTGCCGGCGGCCGCGGCCCTGCCGGTCGCCGCCGGGGCGGTCTGGCTGGCCGGCCACGCGCGGCTGCCGTTCACATCGGCGCTCGCGCCGGCCGGGCTGACCCTCGGCGCCCTGCCGGTGATGCTGCTCGTCACCGACCGCGGCAGCTGGCCCGTGACCGCCGCCGTCGGCGCCTGGGGCCTGACGACGTGCGCACTGTCCACAGTGGCCACCGCCCTGACCCGCCGGGGGCACCGCCGCCGCGCGGTGCTCACCATGGCGTTCGGCGGCCTCGTGGCCTGCGAGCTGGCGGTCGCCGTGTACAGCCTGCCGGTGTCCGGCTCGCTGAGCACGGCCGTCGCCGCCTACCCGGTCACCTCCCTCGGCATCGACCCGTCCGTGATGGGCGACCCGACCGGCCGCGTGGCCGACGCGATGACGATCCTGCCCGCGCTGCTCACCGCCTGCACCGCCTACGCCCTCGGCCTGGTCACCACCACCACCCGACCCGACACCTCGACGCCCGCTCCCACACCGCAGGGAACCACCTGAGCCACACGAAGCCCGACGCCCCCTTCCCCGTCGCCGTCGAGAAAACTCGGCTGCGCGGCCGGCGAGATCGCACCAAACTGTGCCCGGACCGGTGGCAGAGCCGGGCTATTGCAGCGCTCAGAGTCGAATGCCGGGCACGCCCGGGCGGCTCGAAGGCGCGTGGGGTAGCTGGCGTGCCAAGCCCCACCGGGGGTTCAAATCCCCTCCGGTCCGACAGCGCCCTGACCGTGCGACGCGTCCAGCGGCGCTCGCGTTCGGTCCGCCTCCCACTGCGGTCAGCACAACGGCGATCGGTACAGGACCTCGACGTACATGATCTCGTCGCGGACGACGTCGAGGATGAGGTAGCCCGGCCACGGTGCGTCGAGGCAGACGTTGCGGTGGCCGACGCCGTAGGCGCCGGCCGGCTTTGCGGCGGTGTAGAAGCCTTGGCAGAAGTCATCACCGCAACCACAGACTTCGACGACGCGCAGCCGGTCGACCTGATCGGTCAATCGGTCCTCGCGCTCGGCGGCCAGTGCTGCGGCGAACTCGGCCGTGAAGACCGGCCACGTGGCGCGCAGGAGCGGTGCTTCAACTGCCCGGTCGTCCACGAGGAGGAGGCTACCCGCCGGTTGAGTCGAAGCAGGGGCGGGCCGGAACGATTTTGCAGAGAATCCGGGAGGGGCTGTCGGATCGGGGCGGGGCCGTTCGTAGCAGAGGTGAGTGGCCCCGATCGCGGGGGCGCCGTTCTCGATCACAGGAGATGTTCCGAGATGCAGTCCTTGGTTCCCGTGGCCAGTGACACCGCCCGCCGTCTGCACCAGCTCGTTGAGCCGATCCACCTGGTCACGTACTTCGCCGACGAGCCGGACGTCGCCCTCTTGGCGCTCGGGCTCCGCAACACCTGGGACGCCTACTTCGCCGGGCGGGCCGCGCCGCTGGGCCGGGTCCCGGCCGAGGTGGTCGACGCCGTCTTCTACAACTTCGCCGCCGGCGAGGTCGCCCGGCACATCCCGCGCGTCTGGGACATCACGACCCCCGAGGCGGCGGCCGCCGCCCGCCAGCAGGGCAGCGCCGCGGCGCTGCGGCGGATCCTCGGTGATCTCGCCGACTCCGACACGGTCGTGCGCGCCGCCGACCTGGCCACCAAGGCGGCGACCAGCGCCCCGACGGAAGGACGGGTCCTGTACGCCGCGCTGCGGACGCTGCCGGTGCCCGAGGAGCCCGTGGCCCGGCTCTGGCACGCGGCCACCCTGCTGCGCGAGCACCGCGGGGACGGTCACAACGCCGCCCTGGTCGCCGCCGGCATCGGCGGGACGGAGGCCCACGTGCTGCACGCGCTGTCGGAGGGCATGCCTGCGGAGAAGTACGGCAGGGTCCACCACCTGCCCGCGGATCAGCTGGCCGCGGTCGTGGACGGGATGCGCGTCCGTGGCCTCGTCGACGGCTGCGGCTCGCTCAGCGACGCCGGCCGCAAGACGAAGGAGCAGATCGAGGCGGTCACCGACGACCTCGCCTCGGCGGCGTTGGCCATTCTGGAGCCGGGCGAGCGCGACCAGCTCATCGCCGACCTCGAACCCATCGTCGCGGTGCTCGACGCCGCCGGCTCGCGATAGCCGGCGCGACGCTCACCCGTCGTGCCGGGCGGTCAGACCGTCACGGAGCACCGCGACCAGGCGGCGTGCGTTCTGGGCGTCGGTGGTGAGCGCCGCGCCGCTGGCGAGGGCCAGCACGTCGGTGGCGGTGACGTCCGGCCGGAGCGCCGGTTGAGCGCGCCGTACCAGGGCGGTGGCCGTGGTGGTGATGGCGGCGTGCCACTCCTCGAACATCGGTGTGCGGCGGCCGTCCGGGACGTCGGTGGCCGCCAAGGCGAGCGGGCGCTTGGTCGCCACGTGAGCGACGAACGCGTCGAGCCAGGTGAAGAGCGCCTCGACCGGTGCGGGGGCGGCGAGGAGCTGGTCGCCGTGCTCGCACAGCGCCGTCACCTCGTCGGTGTACAGGGCGGCGAGCAGCTCGGCGCGGGTCGGGAAGTGCCGGTACAGCGTCGCGTTGCCGACGCCCGCCCGCCGGGCGACGTCGTCGAGGGCGACCTCGCTGCCGACCTCGGCCACGAGTTCGCGAGCGGCGGTGAGCAGGCGTTCTCTGTTGCGTTGTGCGTCGGATCGAGGCCGGCGCTTGCTATCCGGGGACATCCCCGAATATGGTACGGCAAATAAACGGGGACAGCCCCACTTCAGCGGAGGGGTGCGCGATGCTGAGCACCGAGGACCGGTTCGCCATCGAGGACGTCATCAACCTGCACGGGCACCTGGCCGACCGCGGCGACTTCGCCGGCATGCCCGACCTGTTCATCGAGGACGTCACGTACGACGTCAGCGCCCTCGGCGGCGGCGTGCTCGCCGGGCTGGCCGGCGCGCGGGATGCCGCACTCGCGCTCGGTGCGGCGAACCCCCTGGCTCACCACGTCACGAACATCGTCCTCGACGAAGCGCCGGACGGAACTGTCCAGGCGCTGTCCAAGTACCTCGGCGTCATGACGGACGGGTCCGTCGCGAGCGGAACCTACGAGGACACCCTCCGGCACGGCGACGACGGCTGGAGGATCACGCACCGGGTCGTCCGCCCCCGCCGCGTCCCCCTGCAACCATGACGATGCCCGCCGGACGGGGTGCGGTGCCGAGGCCGCGTCGGGACGGGTCGCGGCACCGCGCCGTTTCAGCAGGTCTTCTGTGAGCGGTAGCCCCACATCCGCGAAGCCATGTTGTATGCCTGAGCGGCCTGCAGCCGGGCCGAGGCGGCGGCCGGGCTGTCGCCGTCGCTGATCCGCTCCGCCGACTCCGCGATGCTGGTGTACTTGTTGGCCAGGTACTCCAGTGCGGGGCAGCTGAGCTGGCTGTAGTCGATCTGCTGGCCGTTCTGCAGGGCGGAGTACGCCTGCGGGCCGGTCATGCTCGTCTGCTGTTGCTGCGCGGGCCGGGCCGGGCGCGGCGCGGGCTGCGGGGACGAGCAGCCGGACAGCAGGGTCGCGACGACGACCAGACCTGACAGGCACCTTCTCACCATGACGGCACCTCCGGGCGGGCGGCGTCGGCCAGGAGCTGCTGACCGTACGCGGTGGGATGGAAGCTGCCCTTCGTGTTGGGCCCGTGGATGTACCGGTGCATGGCCGGCCGCGCCGAGCCGGCGGCGCAGATCTCGTGCCCGTCGAACGCGTCGTAGGTGTCGACGTAGTGGAACCCGTGCGCGGCCGCGGCGACGGCGATGACCGCGTCGAACGCCGCGATCTCGGCGTTGATCCACCGCATGTCGGACTGGCGGAACGTCTGCGCCAACAGGCCGGTCAGGCAATGCTTCGGCGGATCGACCGGGAAGAACCTCGGGTAGCCGAGAACGACCACCTTGGCGTGGTTCGCCTTCTCGGCGATGGTGGTGAACAGGGCGGGCAGCAGCTGATCCGCGAGCCGCTGCCGGGCCGCCGCGACCAGCGGGCTCTTCTCCTCCTCGCACGTCCGTGTGCCCGGCAGGCGTAGCACGCAGTACGTGAGCACATCGGCGAACCCGAGGTCGTTGCCGCCGATGGTGAGCGTGACGAGCCCGATGCCGTGGCGGGTCGCGTCGTCGGACAACCAGCTCAGCTGCTTCGGCTCGGTCCAGCGGCCGGTGGTGGTCATGTTGTCCACGACCGCGCCGCTGCACGCGTGGAACTCGAACGGGGTGCCCGCCGGCAGGCTGGTGCGCAGCAGGTTCGGGTATGCCCGGCTCGACCGGTGGCACTCGTTGACCCCCGGGACCGCCGTCCCGAGCTGGTACGGCCGGTTGCTCTCGCCGGAGGAGAACGAGTCGCCGAGCGCCACGAACGTGCGTGCCGGGCAGCCGTCGTTGTCGACGAACCCGGGCTTGTCCGGGCAGCGGTCGAACGCGTCGGTCACGGTGTCGTGGTCGCGGTCGGATGCCGACGGGCCGACCTCGATCTCGATCCAGTCGATGCCGATCCAGTCGTCGCCGGTCACCGGTCCGTTGGTGGTCGTGTTGGCCATGCTCACGGTCGGGGTGTCGCCGGCGGCCACGCCGATGATCGGGAAGTCGGCGACGGCCCAGTTGGTGAACTGCCCCGCGAAGGGGGCGCCGTGGTCGACCCCGAGCGTGGCGACCGGGCCGTCGTGCAGGGACAGCCCGTCGACGGCGAGGCTCGCGGTGAACTCGCCCGCCGGGCGCTCGAAGGTGTCTTCGAGCACGAGGCTGACGCGCACGCGCCGCAGGCTGCGGTGATCGGCCGGGATGCCGGCGGCGGCCAGGTCGAACGTCCAGCTGTCGGACTCGGCTCCGTAGAGGACGTCGGCGGCGGCGTCGGCGACGCCGTAGTTGGAGTATCCGGAGAGTTCCTTGTGGAGGGTGTACGTGCCGGGACCGCCGCCGACCGTCGGCGGCGGGTCGGTGTGGTACTGGCTGGCGGCGTGCGCGGCCGCTGGAGCGAAGGTGAGGATGAGTGCGGTCAGCGCGGCGACAGACGGCCATCGCGGTCGCATCGTCGGCTCCTTTCGTCGGGTTGTCCTCATTGGACGGTTTGGCTGCGACGCACGCATGAGGGTCAATCGGGTGTCAGCCGAACGGAGGTCGCGACAGCCTCTGGGGCATGGTGGTATGGCGCATGTGACCCATCCCGCGATGGCCGCCCTGGACCGGGTGACCGCGTTGTGCGGCGCGGCGATGCGTTCCACCGTGGCCGTGGTCGGCGGCATCGCCGCCCTGGTCAGCGCGGAGCAGTCGCAGCGTGGCCTGGTGACCGCGGTCGTCGTGGTGAGCGTGTGCTGGTCGGCGCTGTTCGCGGTGATCGCGTTGCGGCGTGGGCTGCTGGCGTGGCTGATGATCGGCGACCTGGTGCTGACCTGCGCCCTGTGCCTCGCGCAGGGCCGGCTCGTCGCGGCCGCGATCCTGCCGGGCGGGCTCAGCTGGATCGCGGGGTTGGCGACCATGAGCATCGTCATCGCCAACTTCGCGTGGCGCCCGCGGGTGGCCGCGCCCGCCGGGCTGGTCGTCGCGGCGAGCCACCTGGCCGGGGCGCAGCTCGCGCACGCCGGCGACGGCGGCTACGTCTCCGCGGGGATCCAGGTCGTGCAGGTCGTCGCGACCGGCGCGCTGATGAGCGTGCTGCGCCGGGCGGCGCACGACGCCGACGCGAGCCTGGCCCGCAGCCGGGAGGCGCAGCGGACCACGGAGGCGCTGCGGGCGCGCCGGGCCGAGGAGCGGGAGCAGAACCGGCGCATGCACGACACGGTGCTGGCCACGCTCACCATCGTCGGTACGGGAGCGCTGGCGGAGTCGTCGGCCGTCCTCCGCGAGCGGGCGGCGGCGGACCTGACGGTGATCGCGCAGGTCGGTCCGCCGGTCGCCGCGGCCGTGCCGGTCGCGCTGCACGGTCACCTGCGGGCCACGGTGGGCGCGGCGGGGCTGCCGGTCCGCTGGCTGCTGGCCGACTGCGAGGTCCCGGCGCCGGTGGCGGCGGCGTTGTGCGGTGCCGCGCTGGAGGCCGTGTCGAACGTGGTGCGCCACGTGGGCGCGACGGCCACGGCCGAGGTCCGGTTGTCGGAACGCGCCGACCAGGTGCTCGTCGAGATCGCGGACAACGGCCCGGGGTTCGACCGGAAGGCGGTGCCGGCTCACCGCTACGGCATCCGGGAGGCGATCATCGGCCGGATGCGGGCCGTCGGCGGCGATGCCGACGTCCGTACGGGTCCGGACGGGACGACGGTGAGCCTGCTGTGGGCGCGGTGACCGAGCCCGCCGTGGACGCACCGGTCGGCCCGGAGCAGGTCGCCGGCCGGTACTCCCGCGGTGCGACCGTCGCCGCCGTGGTGATCGCGCTGTGCTGGCACGCCGGGTTCGACCTTCCCTCGACGGCGGGCGGCTGGGGCCAGTACCGGTGGCCTTGGGCGGTCGCCGCGGCGTGGGCCGTCTACGTGGTGGTGGGCGCGGTCGGCGGCTACATGCTGCTGCGCCGGATCCGTTCGGCCGCGACGGCCTGGGTGCTCGCCGCGACCGCGCTGGCCGTGTCGGTCACGGTCGTCGCCGCCTGCCGGCCGGAGGCCGTCGACACCCCCGCCAACTGGGCGACCGGTTCGGTGGGCTGGCTCGCCGTGATCGTGCTGTGGTTCCGGCCGGCCCGGGAGCTGGTCGCGTTCCTGCTGGTCAATGCGTTGGTGATGCTGTCGGCGCTGGTGGTCGAGCAGGCGCTGACGCCGGTGGCGTTCGCCCGCTTCAGCATGGCGGTGCTCGGCAGCGTGACCCTTCAGCTCGGCTACAGCATCAGTACGCACAGCTTCGACATCGCCGCGGGCTGGGCCGTTGCCAGCTCGGCGCAGACGGCGCAGGCCATGGCCCGACGGGCCGCGATCGAGGCGGTGGCGCTCGCCCGGGCCGAGCGGCAGGAGGCGCTCCGGCTGGTGAGCGCGCAGCTGCTGGCCGACCTCGCGGCGGGCGCCGACCCTGCCGATCCGGCGCTGCGGCACCGGTGCGCCGTCGGGGCGGCCCGGCTGCGGCGGCTGCTGGCCGAGACCGACGACGTGCCCGACCCGTTCCTGCACGAGCTGCGCGCGTGCGCCGACGTGGCCGAGCGCCGTGGCGTGCTGGTCGCGATGGTGGCCGTCGGCGCGCTGCCCGATCTGCCGCTGCCGGTACGGCGGGTGCTGATGGACTCGCCGATCGAGGTGCTCAGCGCGGCGGCGACGAACGCCCGCGTCACGGTCGTCGGTGGGGACGA
This sequence comes from Dactylosporangium sp. NPDC049742, assembly GCF_040674675.1. NCBI lineage: Bacteria > Bacillati > Actinomycetota > Actinomycetes > Micromonosporales > Micromonosporaceae > Dactylosporangium > Dactylosporangium sp. NPDC049742. The sequence goes on from NZ_JBFANF010000013.1 coordinate 172,014, forward strand.
CGCGGTCGTGGTCAGCGTCATCGCCGACGCGCCGGAGCTCGCGCTCACGACGCATCCAGACATCGGTACCGCCACCTATCGCCAAGGGAACCTGCTGTGGATCGAGACCCGCTGGCCCGCAGAATCACCGTCGCCATCGTCGAAGACCAGCCCGTAGCCGTCCAGGGCATCACGTCATGGATCCAGGCCGACCCGCAGCGACGCATCGAGCTTGTCGCGGCGGGCCCGGACCTGCCCTCGGTGCTGTCAGGCCCCGGCCGCGACGCCGACGTGCTGCTGCTCGACCTCGAACTCGGCGGCGTGATGGTCACCGACCAGGTCGCCGGCATCTGCGCCGACGGGATGCGGGTGGTCGTCTTCTCCAACCACGACGACACCGCCACCATCAACACGGTGCTCGAGGCCGGCGCCGCAACGTTCATCGCCAAACACGAGAGCGGCGAGCACTGCGTGGAGACGATCGTGGCCGTGGCCACGGACCGGCCGTACGTGACGCCGTCGGTCGCCGGCGCGCTGCTGGCCAACAACGACCGGCAGCGTCCACAGCTGTCCGAGCAGGAGCGCACGGCACTGCTGCTGTGGTTCCAGTCGATGTCGAAGGCGTCGGTCGCCAGCCGCATGGGCATAAGCGAGACGACGGTGAAGCAGTACATCGACCGGGCCCGGGTGAAGTTCGCCAAGGTCGGCCGCCCGGCCGCCACGAAGACCGCCCTGCTGGCCCGCGCCATCGAGGACGGCCTCATCCGGGCGGACGACGTGGGCGAGTACCGGTCCCGCGCCCGTCAGTGAAGCCCGGCCGGTCCAGCAGGTCCGACCCGTCATACCCCAGTCCTGGCCCCTCCGGATCGTCGGGACCGCGGTCGTCATAGCCGGGCAGCATCTCCACAGCCGACCTGTATACACGACCGCATCTGGTCAGGTCTTCAGGTCGCCGCTGGCGTCGGGGTGGGAACGGTTGGCGGCGCTTCGAAGAGTGCGTGGCGGCGTACGCCGTGGATGAGCAGGTAGCCGACCATCCAGAACTCGCCGATGGACGCGGGGTACGCGAGTGCCTCGGCGACGACCTGCGCGTCCGGGGCGAGGTACCTGATGAACGCGCTGAGCACGTAACCGGCACCGCCACCGACGAGGACCCAGCCCAGGGCGCGGGGCATCCAGCCCGATCGCAGCACGCACCAGCCCATGGGGATGAGCCACAGGCCGAAGAACAGGGCTCCCACGCCCCACAGGTTGTCGCTGACCAGGTACAGGACCTGGACGTTGGCCGCCGCGTCGCCGACCGGGTCGGCCGACACCCCGACCGCCGTGGCCAGCATCGCCGCGCTCGCGAGGCCCACGACCGCGTTGACCAGGCCGAAGGCGGCGATCCCGCTCGCGGCGACGGGGTCCGCGGTGCGGAACAGGCGGGCGAACCAGACGGCGGCGAGGGTCTGGGTGACGACCATGCCCAGCTCCAGGGCGACGCCGGCGCGGGCGAGCGACTCGTGCGCGACCAGGTTGGCCAGCGTCGCGCTGGGGTCGTCGGCCGCGAAGAGTTGCGGGCGGACGATGAGGAACCCGAGTATGCCGGTGATGGCGTTACCGAGGTAGAACAGTCCGGTCAGGCGGGCGGTACGGGTCAACGCGTGCATCGTGGCTCCTTCTCGGTCCGGGCGAGGCCCTTGGTTTCGGGTGCGTGGAACCGGGCCGCGAGGCGGTTGCCTCGCGCGCCGTGTCACGTTGTGGGGGTCTACTCCTGGGTGTCGGGATATCCGAAGACGTCGTCGAGCGGCACCCGGAACACCCGCGCGATCTGGAAGGCCACCTCCAACGACGGCGAGTAGCGACCCTGCTCGATGGCGATGATGGTCTGGCGGGTCACGCCGATGCGGTCGGCCAGCTCCGCCTGGGTCATCTCCCCGTGAGCGAAGCGCAGCGCCCGGATCGAGTTGGTGACCCTGGTCGGCTTGCCCACGGCTACCAGCCCCGCCGGTACGCGACGAGCTTCACCACCGCCGAGGCCAGCGCCGCCAGGACGAACGCCAGATAGAGCGCGTGGGCGATCCAGAAGTGCTCGACCTCCGCCATCGCCAGGACCAGCGGCACGATCGCGGCGATGCTCATGACGTAGAACCCGACGTACTCGCCCCGCCGATTGATCTCCCGGTCGCGCTCGTCGGTCCGGCCCGCGTCCTTGAGCGAGACCATGGCGGCCACGATGGCCAGGACGATGCCCGCCCCGATCCCGACGCCGATCGCGGTGAGCATCGGCCCCACGTACGCGATCCCCGCCACGTCCGCGCCAGGAACCTTGGACAGGACGGTCGCCAGGTAGACGACCGGGACGACGACACCGACCACGGCGGAAATCCAGGTGCGCTTCTCCTCGGAGGACATGCCCCGCTCCCATGTTAAGAAAACTTGACATCCCGAAGGTAAAGCGGACCTGACATGGTGTCAAGAATCTTTGACACAACCGGACGGCTCGAACACGTTCGATCGCGGGGCAGCCGGCCGTTTGCCTAGGCTGGCCGGATGGCCGTGCCGCAACGCATCCCGATCGCCCATGAAGCGGACCACCGCACCGACACCATCGGGCGCTACGCGGGCGGCGAGTTCTACGCGGCCGTGCACGGCGCCAACCGTGACGTCGACGACCCGGCCGAGAGCGTCGGGTGGTACGCCTACGTCCACCGCTTCGACCACAACGGCCGGCACGAGGCATCCACCATTCGCAGGATCGCCCTGAGCCGGTACCTCACCGACCCGGACGCCGCCGCCCGGATCCTCACGGCGCTCCTGGACGAGCTCGACGCGCCACGGTTCGGCGACATCGCCATCCAGCCGTTCCGCCTCACGTACGACGGCGTCCTGTTCGGCCTGATCGACGAGTCCGACCCCGACCGCGGCGACTGGGCCGAGCTCTACCCCGACCGGCTCGGCTTCAACCCGCCGTGGGACGGCAACTACAGCACCTGACCAGCCGCGCAAGGCACCCTCACCGCCTGGGACCGCCCGCGGCCGCTGGCTGCGCAGACCGGTGCGCCCTGCGCGGCCGCGCCGACGGTGTCCCCACTTGACATCGTCAATGTTAGCGATAACACTCAGCCTCGAAACGCCAGGGGCCCCTGGGTCGGATTCGAATGTGATCGCTCACATGCAGGCAGCGTCCGCCAGTACGGCTGCCGACACCCCGGGAAAGGTGCACCATGCATCTCAGGTCTCTGCGGCGCACGGCACTCGCCGCCGCCGCTGCCACGGCGATCGTCGCCGCGGCGCTGGTCGCACTGTCGACCACGGCGGCGCAGGCGGCCGGCACGGGCCCCTGCGACATCTACGCCGGCGGCGGCACCCCCTGCGTCGCCGCGCACAGCACCACCCGCGCGCTGTTCGGCTCCTACGGCGGCTCGCTGTACCAGGTGCGGCGCTGGTCCGACGGCGCGACGTCGAACATCGGCGTGCTCAGCGCCGGCGGCTACGCCAACGCCGCCGCGCAGGACTCGTTCTGCAACGGCACGTACTGCACGATCGTGCGCATCTACGACCAGACGCCGCGGCACAACGACCTCACGATCGCTCCCGGCGGCGGCGCCAACCCGACCGCCGACCAGGGCGCGAACGCGGCGGCGCTGCCCGTCACCGCCGGCGGGCACAAGGTGTACGGCGTGTACATCTCGGCCGGCAACGGGTACCGCAACAACAACACCAACGGCGTCGCCACCGGCAGCCAGCCCGAGGGCATGTACATGGTGACCGAGGGCACCCACGTCAACGACCGGTGCTGCTTCGACTACGGCAACGCCGAGACGAACAACCTCGACACCGGCAACGGCGACATGGACGCCATCTACTTCGGCAACCTGTGCTGGTTCTCCCCCTGCTCGGCCGGGCCGCGGGTCGCCGCGGACCTGGAGAACGGGCTCTTCGCCGGCGGCAACGGGTCCTGGACGGCCAACACCGGCCGTAACAGCGCGTTCGTGACCGCGATGCTGAAGAACAACGGCACCACGACGTACGCCATCAAGGACGGCAACGCGCAGTCCGGCAGCCTCGCCACGCGGTACAACGGCGGGCTGCCGACCCAGTCCGGCTACCGCCCGATGACCAAGCAGGGCGCCATCATCCTGGGCATCGGCGGCGACAACAGCAACGGCTCCGTCGGCTCGTTCTTCGAGGGCGTCATGACCAGCGGCTACCCGAGCGACGCCACGGAGAACTCGGTCCAGTCCAACATCGTCGCCGTCGGGTACGGCAAGAGCGTCACGTTCCCCGTCAACGGCGCCACGTACCGGCTGACCAACCTCGCCAGCGGCAAGGTCCTCGACGCCGTCAACTGCGGCACCGCCAACGGCACCCAGATCGACGTGTGGCAGGCGCTGGGCAACACGTGCCAGCAGTGGCGCTTCAACAGCGTCGGCCCCAACAAGTGGACGATCACCAACGTCAACGCCAACAAGGTCCTCGACGCCGTCAACTGCGGCCTGGCGCTCGGCACCGCCACCAACCTGTGGCAGTCGCTGGGCAACACCTGCCAGCAGTGGGCGGTCATCCCCGCCGGCAACGGCCGCTACGAGCTCGTCGTCGAGAACAGCGGCATGGTCCTCGACGACCAGAACTGCGGCACCGCCAACGGCACCAAGGTGCAGCTGTGGATGTGGCTCAACAACACCTGCCAGCTCTGGCAGATCGCGGCGTAACGCACGCGGTGGGTGGCGCGGTCGTCAGGCGGCCGCGCCGCTCGCGGCGAGCAGCTCCGCGGTGGCGGTCCACAGGCGGCGCTCCCGCTCGCGGTCGTGGGCGACCGGGCGGACCTCGGCCAGCCGGTCCTTCACCACGAACGCGCCGTCACGCAGGTGCGCCCACCGCTCGTCCAGCGCCACGGAGGCGAGCATCGGGCCGGAGCGGCGCGGGGTGGACACGAACGGCAGGCGGCCCAGCCCGCGGCCGACCGCCTGCAGCGCCCGCGGGGCACCGCGGCTCAGGGCGGTGCCGGGCATCCAGCCGGGCTCGAACACCGACACGGCCACCCCTGGGGCGTGCCGTTGCAGCTCGTGGGCGTAGTACAGGATCGCCAGCTTGGCGGTGCTGTAGGCGACTCCCGATGCGGTCATGTCCGGCTTCGTGCCGGCGGGCGCCGGTCGGGCCAGCTCCACGGGGTCGCGCCACCGCGCTTCCGGCACATTGAGCACCCGTCGCCAGAAGTTGGCGCTGTACGTGTTGGAGCCGAGCAGCACGATCCGGGCCGGCTCCGCCAGCGAGCCGAGCAGGTCCGCGATGAGCTGGGCGTGCGCGAGGTGGTTCACGGCGAAGGTCAGCTCGTAGCCGTCGGCGGAGGCGGCCCGCGTGTCGGCCGACATGTGGCCCGCGTTGGCGATCAGCGCGCCGATGGGGCGCACCGTCCCGGCGGCGACGAGGTGCCGGACGGTGGCCGCCGCTGCCCGTACATCGGCCAACCGCGACAGGTCGCAGCCGATCTCATGGACGGTGGCGCCACGCGCCCGCGCCTCGTCGGCGACCTCGCGCAGCGCGGGCCCGGCCCGGCCGACCAGCAGGAGTTCGGCGCCCGGCCGGTCGGCCACGGCGAGGGTGGTGGCGCGGCCCAGACCTCGGGTCGGGCCGGTGATGAGCGTTGTCATGCTCCGAGCGTGGCCGCCCGGGACGCCGTCAGGCAGTCGTCGCGTTGTCGTAGGACTGCCAGGGCCAGGACACGCCCGCCGGCCCGGTGGAGACTGGGCGGGTGGAACAGTGGGAGTTCGGCCGGGCGGTGCGCCGCTGGCGTGACCGGGTCGCGCCGGAGACCGCCGGCCTGCCGGTCGGCCGGCGCCGCCGCGCCGCGGGACTGCGCCGCGAGGAGCTCGCCGGGCTCGCGGGGATCTCCGCGGACTACCTGACCCGGCTGGAGCAGGGGCGGGCGACCGCACCGTCGGTACAGGTGGTGCAGGCCCTCGCGCGGGCGCTGCGCCTGTCCGGTGCCGACCGGGACCTGCTCTACCGGCTCGCCGGCCACGCCCCGCCCGGCGCCGACGTCGTGCCGTCGCACATCCCGCCGAGCGTGCAGCGGCTGCTCGACCGGCTCGCGCACACCCCGGTCGTCGTGTACGACGCCACCTGGACGCTGGTGGTCGCGAACGCGCCGTACGACGCGCTCATGGGCGAGACGTCGGGCTGGCGCGGCCTGGAACGCAACGCCGTCTGGCGCAACCTCGCCGGCTTCCCGACCCGTGTCGTCCACACCGCGCAGGAGCAGGCCCGTCACACGGCGCTGCTGGTGGCGGACCTGCGCCAGACCGCGTCGCGGTATCCGGCGGACCGTTCGCTGCGCCGGCTGATCGACGACCTCGCGGCCGCGAGCCCGCGCTTCACCGAGCTGTGGGAGGGCGAGGCGCCCGCACCGCCGTCGGAGCCGTCGCGGCACAAGACCGTCGAGCACCCGGCCGTCGGCCGGATCACCCTGGACTGCGACACGCTCGTCGTCACCGCCGACGACCTGCGCATCACCGTCTACACGGCCGAGCCGGGCACCGACGACGCCGACCGGCTCGCCCTCGCCGTCGTGCTCGGCACGCAGACCCTGACCGGTTCCTCGTGACGGCGCTCCGATGGACAATGCCGCCATGCAGATTTACCGGGGTGTGTCGGCGTTCCACCTGACGGCGGTCAACGAGGGCGTCGACGTGGTCGAGCAGGCGCTGCTGGCCGCCGGGATGACGTTCACCCGGACCGCGGTGACCGTCGGCTGGCCGGGCGGCCGCGGAGAGGGCGCCGAGTTCGTCTTCGTGCTGCCCGGCACCAACCAGCGCCCCGGCCTCGACCTCGTCCAGCACCTGCGGTCCACCGGCATGTGGCTGCTGATTCGTAAGGTCGACGGCACGACGCCAGGGTGACGATGCAAAAATTGGCCGTGTCTCGTCGTGACTCACAGCGAACGTCCAGGGTCGCGGAGCATGATGGACCGGCGAGCGGTGACTGCATCCTCGCTGGGGGGTCTGTGCTGCACCCGGCCTGGCCGGCGTCGCAGGACAGTTCGGCGTCACCTGTAGCACCGTCTGCAAACGTCAGCCGGCGCGGACCGCACTCGTGCCGGCATCGATCTGGAGGATTCATGGGAGTCAGCCTCAGCAAGGGCGGCAATGTCAGTCTGACCAAGGCCGCGCCCGGCCTGGCCGCGGTCAACGTGGGTCTGGGCTGGGACGTGCGCACCACCACCGGCGCGGACTTCGACCTGGACGCCAGCGCGCTGCTCGTGGGCGCGGACGGCAAGGTCCTGTCCGACCAGCATTTTGTGTTCTTCAACAACCTCAAGTCGCCCGACGGCACGGTCGAGCACACCGGTGACAACCTGACCGGTGAGGGCGAGGGTGACGACGAGATGATCAAGGTGAACCTCGCCGGGGTCGCCCCCGAGGTTGACAAGATCGTCTTCCCGGTGTCCATCCACGACGCCGACGCCCGCAACCAGTCCTTCGGGCAGGTCACCAACGCGTTCATCCGGGTGGTCAACTCCGCCGACAACAACGAGCTGGCCCGGTACGACCTGAGCGAGGACTACTCGACGGAGACCGCGCTGGTCTTCGGCGAGCTGTACCGCAACGGCGGCGAGTGGAAGTTCCGCGCCGTCGGGCAGGGCTACGCGTCCGGCCTGGCCGGCATCGCGAAGGACTACGGCGTCAACGTGTAACCAGGCGTAACCAGACCGGCGGGCCCTCCGATCCTGGACGGGCCCGCCGTGCTGTGCGTGAGCTGGGCGGCAAGATCGCGTACGTGACATTGACCGGTTCGTGACTGCCCGCGCCCCGGGCGGCCGCCAATCATCGGCGAGGAACACGACGGAGCTTCGCCCACTGGCACCGACCGATCAAGGAACGACAGATGCGCACCGCACAGATGCTCGCCCTCCTCGCGGCCGCCGCGGCCGTGCTGTCCATGACCGCCTGCGGCGGCGAGGACCCGGCACCGGCCACCGCCCAGACCGGCGCCGGCGCGGCCGGTGGCGGCACGCTGAGCTACGACGCCGTCGCCAAGCTGGCCAGTGAACGGCTGACGAAGGACCCGAACTGCCCGATCGGCAAGTGGGACGACAACTCCACCGGCCTGGACGAGGCCTTCAGGGCCGACGGCGTGTTCTTCAAGCAGTTCGACTGCTACAAGACCGCCGACGAGCTGCTGCCCAACCGGATCCAGCAGGTCATCTTCGTCGAGTTCAAGACGCCGGAGCGCGCCGCGGCGTACGCGGACGACCAGTCGTCGCTGTACCCGTCGCTCGTGGCCGGCACGAAGGTCGTCGTCGCCGGGAGCGGCCTCGAGACCATCGACATGAAGGCCTTCCTGGCCGAGGCGCAGAAGGGTGCCGGCGGCGCCGGCAAGATCGTCGGCTGAGCCGGCAGGGCGCGGACCGCTCATCGGCGGCGCGCGCGGGCCCGCAGGAGCTCGACCGCGATCGGCACCACCGACAGCACGACGACGCCGATGAGGATCAGCTCGATGTTGGACTTCACGAACGCGATCCGCCCCAGGAAGTAGCCCAGCACCGTGACGCCGGTGCCCCACAGCGCGCCGCCGACGGCGTTGTACAGCACGAACGTGCGGTAGTGCATGCCGCTGGTGCCGGCGACGATCGGGGTGAACGTCCGCACCACCGGCACGAAGCGGGCCAGCACGATCGACCGGGCACCGTAGCGGGCGAAGAACTCCTGTGCCTTGGCGAGGTGCTCCTGCTTGAACAGCCTCGAGTTCGGCCGCCGGAACAGCGCGGAGCCGACCCGCCGGCCGAACAGGTAGCCGAACTGGTCGCCGGCGAACGCGGCGACCGACACCAGCAGGCACACCAGCCACAGCGGCTGGTGCAGGTAGCGGCCGTCGGCGACGAGCAGCCCGGTGGTGAACAGCAGCGAGTCGCCGGGCAGGAAGAACCCGATCAGCAGGCCGGACTCGGCGAAGACGATCGCCAGGATGCCGAGCATCCCGAAGGTGGAGATGAGCCATTCGGGGTCCAGGAACTTCACGCGGTCTTCCTAACGACGGTTGCGGCCGGAGCTGATGCGACGAGGGCGACCGCCGCGGCGGCGATGCCGAGTGCGGCGAGGATGTCGCCCGGGTAGTGCACGCCTACCCAGATCCGGGCCACCCCGACCGCCGTGGCGGCGGCCAGCAGGGCGACGCCCGCGCCGCGGTGCAGGAACACCCCGACGGCCAGGGCGATCGCGAACGCGGCGGTGGCGTGGTCGCTGGGCAGTGACACCCCGCCGGCGTGCGCGACGAGCTGGTGCACCTGGTGCGTCTGGAACGGGCGCAGCTGCCCGTTCAGGTGGTTCAGCAGCTGCGCGCCGAGGAACGCCACCAGCAGCGCGGCGAACACGAACGCGACCGGTCCGCGCCGCCCGCGCCGCAGCGCCCACACGACGACCGCGGCGAACGCCGCGAACACGACGTAGATGAACGGGCCGGCGAGGAACTCCATGACGTCGTCGACCCCGTCGACCCGGCCGGCGTGGTCGTTGATCAGCTGGAACAGTCGGTAGTTCATCCTGGCCAAGGTAGGGATCCGAACCTGAGAATCCGATGAAGGCGCCACCGGCGCGCGACGACCGGGGCGACCGCGCTGACCTGCTCCCCGAGCGCGTTGACCGTGCCGGCGAGCAGTTGCACCTGTCCCGGTTGCAGCGTGGTGTACGGCGTGAACCCGTCGCCCACGCGGTACTTCGCCAGTTCGGCGTCGACGGCCGCGAACCGTTCGTCCAGCCGCGGCCCGAGGTCCGGCCGCCGGGCGTCCAGGACCGGGCGGAGCGCGGCGAGCGCCGCCCAGGCGCCGTCGACGTTCGCGGCGAAGTCCCACAGGTCGGTGTGGGAGTAGCGGTCCTCCTCGCCGGTGACCTTCTTCGTGGCGACCTCGTCCAGGAGGCTCTTGGCGCCGTTGGCGAGCTCCAGCGCGGTGTAGGTGACGCCGTCGAGGCGCTGCCGCAGGCTCCGCACGTCGGCGAGGAGACGGTCGGCGACCGGCGCGACCGGGGCGAGGTCGTCGCCGCTCCACAGCTGCCGTTCGATGCGGTGGTAGCCGGTCCACTCGGCGCCGGGGTCGAGGTCGCCGTCGCGGGCGTCGATGCCGGGGTCGAGGTCGCCGAAGGACTCCGCGACCGTCTCGATCCGCTCGTAGTAGGTCCGCGCGACCGGGAAGCGGGCCTGGGCGGCGGCGCGGTCGCCGGCCTTGACCGCGGCGACGAACTGGGTGGTCTGCTCGACGAACGCGTCGGCCTGGCTCAGGACGTACCGGCGGTAGCCCGCGGCGGCCGTCGCGAGCGCAGCGTCGTCGGTGGCGGCGGGCGCGGCGGAGCCGGTGACGGTGAGCGGGCCGCGGATGCCGGCGCCGACCATGCCGGGCTTGCACGCGACGGTGTACGCCCCTGGCGCCAGGTCGACGTGCAGCTCGCGCCGCACGCCGGGGGCGACGTTCTCGACCTCGCCGACGATGCGGTCGCCGGTGCCGTACACGTAGAACTCGGTGATCGTCGTGCCCGTGTTGCTGACGGTGAAGGTGCGCTGCCCCGGCGGTGCGTGGTCGGCGCTGAGCTGGCAGGTGGTGTCGGTCGCGGTGACGGTGATCGCGGCGCTGTCCGCGGCCGGGGCGGCGGACCGGCCGCCGCAGCCGCCGGGCGTGAGGCCGAGCGCGACCACCGTGCCGGCCGCGACGATCGCGTTGGCGCGCACGGCCGGCGCGGTGCGCGGCGCGGGCCGGAAGAACAGGGCGAGCATGACGCCCGCGAACAGCAGCCAGGCGGCGATCTCCAGCACGCTGGCGCGGGGCGTGAGGTTGACGGTGCCGGCGAGGAGGGTGGCGTACCAGGAGGTGGGCTCGATCGTCGTGGTCAGGTCGAAGGCGGTCTGGTTGCCGCCCGGCAGCACGCCGGCGCTCTGCAGGCCGTGCACGCCGTACTTGAGGATCCCGGCCGCGACGAGGATGAGCAGCGCGCCGGTCCAGGTGAAGAACCGGCCGAGGTTGATCCGGACGGTGGCCGTCGTGATGACCCAGCCGAGCCCGACGGCGGACGCGATCCCGGACAGCATGCCGAGCAGCGGGGCGGCGGAGTCGGTGGCGCCCTCGGCGGCCGCGAAGACCAGCAGGACCATCTCCACGCCTTCGCGGAGCACCGCGAAGAACGCCATGGTGACGACGGCCCCGCCGCCCATCGCCAGCGCGGTCTCCAGGCGGCCGGTCAGCTCGCCCTTCAGGGTGCGGGCGGTGCGCCGCATCCAGAAGATCATCCAGGTGACGAGGGCGACCGCGACGAGCGACGTGACCGCCTCGAACAGCTCCATGCGCACGCCGCCGCCGAGCCGGCCGGCGACGGTGGTGAGCAGCACGCCGACGCCGGCGGAGACGACGACGGCCGCGCCGACGCCGGCCCACACGTGCCGCAGGCGGTCCCGGCGTGCCGCCTGCGTCAGGAACGCCACCAGGATGCTGATCACCAGCGCCGCCTCGAGCCCGTCGCGCAGGCCGATGAGGTAGCTGGCGAAGAAGACCGTTCCCACGAGCGCTCCAAGCGTAGGCTTACCTAACGCCGCCAATCTCCTACAAGTTGTAGGAATACGCAAGCGGAGCGACCGCGGCGGCCGTTCAGGGCGTCGGGCTGGCGGTCGGTGACCCGCCGGCAGGGGGCACGGACGGGGAGGCGGTGGCCGCCGGCCCGTCGTCGTCGCGCTCGCCGCCCTCGTCCCGGTCGGCCTGCTCGCCGCGGTCCCGGCGGTCGCCGTGGTCGGCGTGCTCCCCGTGCCGGTCGCCGCCGCCCTCGCCGTGCAGGCCGACGATCGCGGCTCCGGCGACCGCGCCCAGGGCGGCACACGGAACCACCGCCAGGACCAGGGTCGCCGCGACGGCCACCACGGCGGCACGGCCCGGCGTGGCGACGAGCCCCGACCACCGGGACCGGGTCGCCGCCGAGGCCGGCTCCGGACCGGGCCACAGAGGTTGGCCGTTCTCGATCTCGGACAGGTCCGGAGCTGCGGGTTCGCGTTCAGCACTCATGCCGGCGAAGGTAGGGCGGCGAACCTGAGAATTCGATGAACGCCGTGCTCAGCGCAGCGGGAGCGGAGCGCGTCCGGCGGACTCGCCGAGCGGCGGCAGCCCGTACCACTCCTGGATGGTGCGCAGGATCGAGTAGTGGTCGATCCGCTCCGGCCGGTCCCCCGCGGCGACGTGCTCGCCCAGCACCACGGTCGGGATGTGGTTGCCGTCGGTGCGGTCGTCCTCGTCGAAGGTGAGCACCAGCAGGCTGTTGTGCCGTTCGGCCCAGCCGATGTACCCGTCGAGCACCGCCCGCAGCCAGGCGTCGGCGTCGCTCTTCGGGCAGTCGTGCATGTCGTGGCAGAGGCCGGGGATGACGGGATCGGCCGCGGGGCTGGCCCGCACGGCGGCGGCGCCGAGCAGGGTGAGACACGAGGCGGCGACGCCCAGGACTGAGTTCCAACGCATACCTACAGCCTGTAGGAGTAAGCTGGCGTCCCGGACGAGCAACCCGCCGGTGTCAGCCTTCAGGTGGCTTTCAGCATCGCCGCCCTACAGTCCGGTCATGCTGAGCACGGCCGGCGAACTGGGGCTCGGTACGGTCGGACCGAGCGTGGGAGGCGGAATGCGGCTGCTGCTGGTCGAGGACGAGGTCGGGCTGGCCGAGACGATCCGGGACGGCCTGCGCATCGAGGGCTTCACCACCGACGTGATGTTCAACGGTGTGGACGGGCTGTGGGCGGCCACCGAGTCGCCCAACGGCGCCTACGACGCGGTCGTGCTGGACATCATGCTGCCTGGGCTGAGCGGCTACGAGGTGTGCCGGCAGCTGCGGCAGCGTGACGTGTGGACGCCGGTGCTGATGCTGACCGCGAAGGACGGCGACTACGACGAGGCCGACGGGCTCGACCTCGGCGCCGACGACTACCTCACCAAACCGTTCTCGTTCGTGGTGCTCGTCGCCCGGCTGCGGGCCCTGATCCGCCGCGGCGCGCCGCAACGGCCGGTCGTGCTCAGCGCCGGCGACCTGCGCCTCGACCCGGCACGGCGGCGGGTGACCCGCGGCGACGACGAGATCCCGGTCACGCCGCGGGAGTTCGCGCTGCTGGAGTTCATGATGAGACACGCCGGCGACGTGGTCACCAAGACCGCCATCATCGAGAACGTGTGGGACGCCGCGTTCGACGGCGACCCGAACATCATCGAGGTCTACGTCGGCTACATCCGCAAGAAGATCGACCATCCGTACGGGCGGTCCGCGATCCGCACCGTCCGGGGCGCCGGCTACCGCATGGACCCGGACGGCGGCTGATGCGTCGCGTCCCGGTGCTCTGCGCGGCCGCGCTGGGCCTGCTCACCGTCCTCGTCGTCGTCCGGTTCGGCCCGCTGGTCCGCCTCGACTCCGCGGTCAGCGAGACGGCCCGCCACGCCGCCCTGCGGCACGACGGCTGGCGCGCGGCGATGTCGGCGATCACCCACAGCGCCGACAGCCTGGTGCTGGTGCCGGCCGGGCTGCTGCTCGCCGTGGTCCTGCTGTGGAAGCGGTGGCGGACCGGCCTGTGGTTCCTGCTCGGCACCGCCACGGCCGCCACCGTCGTCCGGCTCACCGTCCTGACCCTGGTGCACCGGCCGCGCCCGATCGACCGGCTCACCCCGACCGCCGGATGGTCGTTCCCGTCCGGGCACACCACGTCGTCGGCGGTGACCGCCGGCGTCCTGATCGTGCTCGGGTGCGCCGTCCTGACCGCCCGCCGGTCGCGCCGCGTCCTCGTCGCCGTCGCCGGCACCTGGGCCGTGCTCGTCGGCGTCAGCCGGGTCGCGCTGCTCGCGCACTGGCCCAGCGACGTCCTCGGCGGCTGGCTCCTCGCCACCGCCGTCACCGTCGCCCTCGCCCGCCGTCTGCGGGTTCAGCGTTCCTTCAGGACCGCGCGGCCACCATCCCCTCAGCGTGACGACGGCCGGACGCACCGGCCGGAGGGGAGCCCGGAATGCACCATCCAGCGGCACGACAGCGCATCGTCGTCGTCTCCGCCAGCTTCGGCGCCGGACACGACGGCGCCGCCGCCGAACTGACCCGCCGCCTGCGCGCCGACGGGCGCCAGGTCGACCGGCACGACTTCGTCGACCTGGTGCCGCGGCGGGCCGGGGTGCTGCTGCGCGGCCTGTACCGGCGGCAGCTGACCACACTCCCCCGCACCTGGGGCTGGCTGCTCGCCCTCGCCGGCTCGCAGCGGCTCACGGGCGGTGCCGCCGCGCTCACCGCCGCCACCGACGCCGCGATGCTCGCCGCCGTCGGTGCGGACGCCGCCATGGTCGTGTCCACCTACCCGCTCGCCGGCCAGGTCCTCGGCCGGTTGCGGCAGCAGGGGCGGCTCACCGCGCCGGCGGTCACGTACCTCACCGACCTGTCCGTCCATCCGCTGTGGGTCGCCGCCGGCGTCGACGTCCACCTCGCCCTGCACGACGACGCCGCCCGGCAGGCGAAGGAGCTCGGCGCGACCGACGTCCGCGTGGTGGCCCCGGCCGTCGCGCCGGCGTTCACCGACCCGGTCCCCGCCGGTGACCTGGCCGCCGCGCGCACCCGGTGGGGGCTGCCTGACGCGCCGCTCGCGCTCGTCGTCGCCGGCGCGTGGGGCGTCGGCGACGTGGAACGCACCGCTGCGGACATCGCCGCGACCGGCGTCGCCGTCCCCGTCGTCGCCTGCGGCCGCAACGACGTGCTGCGGCGGCGCCTGCACCGGTCCGGGCGCACGATCGCGCTCGGCTGGGTCGAGGACATGGCCACGCTGATGCGGGCCTGCCAGGTCGTCGTCCAGAACGCCGGCGGCCTGTCGTCGCTGGAGGCGCTCACGGCCGGAGTGCCCGTCGTGACCTACCGGTGCCTGCCCGGCCACGGCGCCACCAACGCCGGCGCGCTCGACCGCATCGGCTGGGTCCCGTGGATCCGGCACCGCCGTGACCTCGCCGCCGGTCTGCGGGCCGCACTGTACGGGCAGCGCGGCTTCACGCGCGCCGCCACCCCGCCCGAGTCCGTCGCCCACCTGGTCGCGGCATGAGACGCGCCCTCGCCGCCGGCCTCCTCGCCGCCACCGCGGTCCACGCCGCGCCCGCGGTCACCGCGTTCGCCCCGGCGCGGCGCGCGCTGCTGCCGGAGCTGACCGGCACCGGACGGCGCGACCATGTGGCGCTCACCTTCGACGACGGGCCCGACCCCGCCTCGACCCCGCACTTCCTGCGGCTGCTCGCCGCGCACGACATCCGGGCGACGTTCTTCGTGCTCGGCGCGATGCTCGACCGCCATCCCGCGCTGGGGCGGGACATGCTGGCCGCCGGCCACGAGCTCGCTGTGCACGGCTGGACGCACCGGTGCCTGCTGTGGCGCACGCCCCGCGGCACCTACGACGATCTCGCCCGGGCCCGCGACCTCGTCGCGTCGCTGGGCGACGACCGGCCGCGCTGGTTCCGGCCACCGTACGGCGTCCTGACCACCGGCGCGCTCGTCGCCGGCCGGCGGCTCGGCCTGCAACCGAAGCTGTGGACGGCGTGGGGCCGCGACTGGGAGGCCCGCGCCACGCCGACCTCGATCACCCGGACCGTGACCAGCACCCTGATCGGCGGTGGCACGGTCCTGCTGCACGACAGCGACTGCACGTCCGCCGCCGGGTCGTGGCAGCGGACCCTCGCCGCGCTGCCCCGCATCATCGGCTGGGCTCAGGACCGCGGCCTGCGCCTCGGCACCCTCGCGGCGCATCAGCAGGCGGTGCCGCGATGACGTGGCTCGTCACCGGCGGCGCCGGATACATCGGCGCGCACGTCGTCGCGGCCCTGCTGGCGGCCGGGGAGCCGGTCGTCGCCCTCGACGACCTGTCCACCGGCGACCCCGCCCGCCTTCCCGCCGCGGTGCCGCTCGTCGTCGCCGACGCCGGTGACCCGGTGCTGCTGCGGGCGACGCTCGAGCGGCACCGCGTCACCGGGGTCATGCACCTGGCGGGCAGCAAGTCCGTGCCGGAGTCGGTGCGCCGTCCCATCTGGTATCACCAGCAGAACGTCGGACTCGTCGCCGCACTGCTCGCCGCGATGGTCGACACCGGTGTGCAACGGCTGGTGTTCTCGTCGTCGGCCGCCGTGTACGGCGTGCCCGGCACCGCGACCGTCGCGGAGGACGCGCCGGCCCGGCCGGTCAACCCGTACGGACAGACGAAACTCGTCGCGGAGGACCTCGTGGCCGCCGCGGGCCGGGCGCACGACCTGTCCTGGATCGCGCTGCGCTACTTCAACGCCGTCGGCGCGGGCGCCCCGCACCTCGGCGACCGCGGCGCCACGAACCTGCTGCCGCTCACGTTCGCGGCGCAGGAGACCGGGGTGCCGTTGACCATCGCCGGCACCGCGCTGCCGACCGCGGACGGCACCGGCGTGCGCGACTACGTGCACGTGGCGGATCTCGCCGAGGCGCACCGGCTCGCCGCCCGCCACCTCACCCGCGGTCACCGTGCCGCGGTGTACAACGCCGGGGCCGGTCGCGGGCACTCGGTGCTGGACGTCGTGCGGGCCGTCGCCGCGGTCACCGGCGCGCCGGTCCCGGTCCGGTCCGGCCCGCCACGCCCGGGTGACCCGCCGGAGGTCGTCGCCGCGATCGACCGCATCCGTGCCGACCTGCGCTGGCGGCCCCGGCACACGCTGCTGGACGCCGTCACCTCGGCCTGGCAGGCCCGCGCCGCCACGCTCACCGCCGCCGGCGGGCGCGGACAGCACGGGTAGCGCGCGGGCCGCCGGGCAGGTCACGGATATGGTGGTGATCGTGGCTGACTCCAACGCGCGCCGCGCGCCGGGCTCACTGGAGGCTCAGGCGATGGCCGCGCTGTGGGCCGCCGGCGAGCCGCTGTCCCCGGCCCAGCTGCAGGCCGCGCTCGACGCCGGCCTGGCGTACAACACCGTGCAGACGATCCTCGTGCGGCTGCACGACAAGGGTCTGCTGGAGCGCCGCCCGGCCGGGCGCGGGCGGGGGCACGTGTACTGGCCGGCCCGGGACGCGGCGACGGCGGCGGCCCAGCAGATGCGGGCGGTGCTGGACGGGCCGACGGACCGGCAGGCGGTGCTGCGCCGGTTCACCGACGACCTCGCCGAGGACGACCTGGCGACGCTGCGCGCGCTGCTGCGGCAGGAGCCGCCGGCGTGACCGTCGCCGTCTACCTGCCGCTCCTGCTGCCGGCCCTCCTCGCGGTCGCCGCGCGTGCGCTGGCCGCCGCGGCCGCGCCGGAGTGGACGGCCCGGGCTCTCGCCGCCGCTGCCGCACTTGCGGCCACCGTCAGCACCGGCAGCCTGGCGCTGCTGGCGCTGACGCTGCTCGACGACCTGCCCGTGCTGGAGGCCCGGGAGCACGCGGCCGCCTACCCGCTGCCCGAGCCGGTCCCGGGCGTGGTGGCGCTGGCCGCGGCGGCCGCCCTGGTCTGGGTCGGCCGGCGCTGCGTGGCGCACCTGCGGCAGGCGCGGGCCGTCACCCGGGACCTGCTCGCCGCCGGGGTGCCGCACGACGGGCTGCTCGTCGCCGACCTTCCCGAGCCGCACGCCGTGGCTGTGCCGGCGGGCGCCGGGCGGGCCGGGCACGTGCTCGTGACCGCGGGCCTGCTGCGGCTGCTGGACCGCACCGAACGCGCCGCGGTCCTCGCCCACGAGCACGCGCACCTGCGCCACCGCCATCACCGGACGGTCGCGTTCGCCACCGCCGCCGCGGCCGCCAACCCGCTGCTGCGGCCCGTCGCCCGGGTCGTCGCGCTGCTCGTGGAGCGCAGCGCGGACGAGACGGCCGCGGCCACGGTCGGGGACCGTCACGTCGTGGCCCGGGCCATCGCGAAGGTCGCCCTGGCCGGCGGGCGGCGTCCCGCCGGTGGGCTCGCGGCCGGCGGGTCCGACGTCGTGCGCCGCGTCCAGGCGCTCACCCGGCCGGCCGCCGGCCGTTTCCGCGCCGCGGGCCGCTTCCGGGCCGCCATGGCCGCGAGCGCGGCGGTCGTGGCCGTCTGTGTGGCGGCGGGCAGCGCCGCGGCCGCCGACTTCGTCGCCGTAGCCCGCGCCTGGCTGTAGTGGCCGCGGGTCGCATGACGGCCGGGCTGGTGATCGCTCGTTGCGCGTCGCCCGCCGCGCGTCGCCCGTCGCCCGGTGCGTGAGTGTCCGGTGCGTGAGTGTCCGGTCAGCCGGGCGCCATGGGCAGCCGGATCCGCAGCAGCGCGCCGCCGTCGGGCCCCTCCTCGACGGTGAGCGTGCCGCCGTGCGCGGCGACGACGTCGCGGGCGATCGGCAGCCCGAGGCCCGTGCCACCGGCCTGGCGGGAGCGGTCGTCGTCGAGGCGCACGAACCGGCCGAAGACCCGCTCCCGCTCGGCCGCCGGGATGCCGGGTCCGTCGTCGGCGACGGTCAGCTCGGCCGTGCCGCCGGCCGCGCTCAGGCCGATCTCGACGCGGCCGCGGGCGTGCCGGGCGGCGTTGTCGAGCAGGTTGCGCAGGACCCGCTGGAGGTGGTGCGGGTCGCCGTCGACGCGGACGGGGCTGACCCGCGCCTCCACCCGCAGGCCCGGGTGGCCCGCGCTGAGCCGGTCGCGTTCGGTGTAGACGATGTCGTCGAGGTCGACGTCCTCCCGGCGCAGCTGCGGACCGGACTCGTCGATGCGGGCGAGCAGCAGCAGGTCGGCGATGAGCCGGGCCATCCGGCCGCTCTCGTGCCGCATCCGGGTGACGTGGACACCGGCGGCCGGCGGCAGGTCGGCGGCGGCCAGCAGGTCGAGGCCGGCGTGGATGGTCGACAGCGGGCTGCGCAGTTCGTGGCTGGCGTCGGCGACGAACCGGCGCTGGGCGTCGGAGGCCGACTCGATCCGGTCCAGCATCGTGTTCATCGTCGTGGCGAGCGCGGCGATCTCGTCGGCGGTGGCCGGCACCGGCAGCCGGGTGTGCAGGTTGCGGGCGGTGATCGTGTCGGCCTGGCGGCGCATCGCGTCGACCGGGCGCAGCGTACGGCCGACGAACAGGAACGTGGCCGCGCCGACGACGAGGGTGAGCAACGGCATCCCCACGGCGAGCGCGCCGATGACCGCCTCGGTCCCGTCGTTGACCTCGTCGAGCGACTGCGCGACCAGGACCGTCCGCGGCCCGTCGGGGGTGCTGACCCCGACCGCCACGATCCGGAAGTGATCGTCGCGGGCGAGCTCGAGCCCGCGCTGCTCGCGCAGCGTCTGCCCCGGCTGGGGTCGCAGCGGGGAGATCGCGCCGACCCCGGCGACGGCGGCCGACGCCGCGACGACCCGCCCACCGCCGTCGACGACCTGGACGACGGTGCGGTCCCGCGCGGTCGGCCGCAGCGTGGCAGCGAGCCCGGCCCCGTCGCCGGTGCCGAGCGCCGCGGCGACCTGGGTGGCGCGCTGGCCGATCGCCTGGTCGATGTTGTCGGTGAGGATGAACCGGGCGGCGACCACGAGCGTCGCCCCGCTGGCGAGCGCCGCGACGGCGACGACGGCCGCCGCGGCGAGCGCGGACCGCATCCGCACCCCGAACCGCCCCGTCAACCGCCCCCACCACCTGGTCATACTCCTGAACCTAGCGGTGGCGACCTGAAGCGGCGCTGAAGACGCCCGCGGGCGTGGTTACCCGCGGCGCCCGACGTAGACGACGTTGACGGCGAACTCGTCCGCGCCGGGCAGCTTCCCCGCGACGGCGTCGAAGGCGTGCGCCGCACGGTTGAGCCCGGGCCGCTCGTACCAGCCTTTGCTCAGCATCGCGAACCCGCGCCGCTGCACGACCTCGAACCCGTGCGACCGCAGCAACCCGTACATCTGCCGGTGGGACAGCTCGGCGAACCACGGGTTGTCCGCCTGCCGGCGGGCCCGCAGGTGACGCACCGACCGGGCGTTGCCGTGGTTCTCGACGACGAGCAGCCCCGCCTCCGCGGTCGGCAGCGCCTCGGCGGCGAACGACAGGGCCCGGTGCCGGACGTCGTCGTCGACGTTGAGCATCAACCGGAACATGGTCACGACCGCCGGACCGGGTGTCGGCACCGGCGACGGTACGGGCCCGTCGGCCGCCACCTGGTGAAACGCGGCGTTGACGCCGAGCTCGGCGGCCTTGGCCATCATGTCGGCGGAGGTGTCGTAGCCGTGCGCCTCGTGGACCAGGCCGTGCAGGGCGCGGATCGCCCGCCCGGTCCCGCAGGCGAAGTCGTGCTGGGTCGGCCGCCAGGTCCGGAACGTCCGCCGCACCAGCGCCCGCAGGTACGCGCGTTGCCGGTCGCCGACATGCGACGCGTACGTGCCCGGCGCGTACGTGGCGTGCTCGTACTTGTCGACCGCGTCGGCGTTCTGGAACACCTTCGTGTAGCCGTTGGTCATGCGTACCGCCTTCCCCTTCACCTACAACGAGTAGGAGATGGCGGGGACACCCACTCGCACGGCCGTTGGCCCGAACGGAGGACACCCGCCGCCGAGCAGACACCACGCGGACAGGACCGCGGCTCGTGGCCGCGTGATGTTCAGACGGTCATAGACTCACGTTCATCGATGACATGGGCCGGTCCGGAAGGGTCGGACTCCTTGGTTCCGCAACCTGGGAGGGCTCATGGATCGTCGTACGTTGCTGCGCGCCACCGTCGCTGGGGCCGGCGGGCTGGCGCTGCCCTTCACCGCGTGGTCGGCGGCGTACGCCGCACCCGCGCAGAACGCCGCCGGGCCGTACGGGGCGCTGCAGGCCGCCGACGCCAACGGTATCCAGCTGCCCGCCGGGTTCACGAGCTCGGTCGTCGCCCGGTCCCGGCAGACGGTGCCCGGCACCTCGTACGTGTGGCACGACGCGCCCGACGGCGGCGCCGTCATCCCCAACGGCACCGGGTGGATCTACGTGTCCAACGCCGAGACCAGCTCGGGCTCCGGCGGCGGCGCGTCGCGGCTGGTCTTCGACGCCAGTGGCGCCGTGGTCGGGGCGTCGCGGATTCTCTCCGGTACCAACAACAACTGCGCCGGCGGGAAGACGCCGTGGAACACGTGGCTGTCGTGCGAGGAGATCAGCCTCGGCCGGGTCTGGGAGACCTACCCGCTCGGCGGCACCGCCGTGGCCCGTCCGGCGATGGGCCGGTTCAAGCACGAGGCCGCCGCGGCCGACCCGGTACGCCGCGTCATCTACCTGACCGAGGACGAGACCAACGGCAAGTTCTACCGCTTCGTGCCGACCACCTGGGGCGACCTGTCGTCGGGCACCCTGCAGGTGCTGGTGGCCGGCAGCGCCACGTCCGGCTCGTTCACCTGGGCGAACGTCCCCGACCCGGACGGCTCCCCCACCGCCACCCGCAGCCAGGTCTCCGGCGCGAAGTCGTTCAACGGCGGCGAGGGCTGCCACTACGCCGACGACACCGTCTGGTTCACCACCAAGGGTGACAACCGTGTGTGGCAGGTCAACCTCGCCGGCGGCACGTACGAGCTGGCCTACGACGACAACCTGGTCAGCCCCGGCACCGCACCGCTCACCGGCGTCGACAACGTCACCGGGTCGACCGCCGGGGACCTGTACGTCGCCGAGGACGGCGGCAACATGGAGATCTGCCTCATCACGCCGGACGACAAGATCTCCGTCTTCCTGCGCATCACCGGGCAGAGCTCGTCGGAGATCACCGGACCGGCGTTCACCCCGGCCGGCAACCGCCTCTACTTCTCGTCCCAGCGCGGCACGACCGGCGCGTCGTCGGGCGGCATCACGTACTGCGTCACCGGCCCGTTCCGCACCTGATCCACCCACCACGGCAGCGCCGGGCGAGGCATCCCGCACCGCCACGCCCGGCGCTGCCGCCACCGAACCACCCGCCCGACGTTTGTCGACGCGGCCGGAGCGTCGAATACTGGGAGTAAGGGTGTCAACCTCCAGGGCGTGCGACGTCGTGACCGGAAGGACCATCGATCATGGATGCGTCCGAGCTACTGAACACCGCGGTGGCCGATCTGGCCCTGGTGCAGGACGTCGAGCAGGCTCAACAGATCATCCGGGGCGCCGCGAGGCGCCTGGCGAACGCCCACGGCTCCACCGTGGTGCTGCTGGATGACGGATACTGCTTCTACGCCGACGAGGACGCGGTGAGCCCGCTGTGGAAAGGGCAACGATTCCCCGTGCGGCAGTGCATCAGCGGGTGGTCGATGCTCAACCGTGAACCGGCCATCGTGCCGGACATCCAGTTCGACGAGCGGGTGCCGCAGGAGGCGTACCGGCCGACGTTCGTGAAGAGCCTCGTCATCGTCCCGATGCGCGTGGAGGATCCGCTGGGGGCGATCGGCGCCTACTGGATCCAGCCGCACCGGGTCACCGACGAGGAACTGGTCCGGCTCGAGGCACTGGCCGCGGCCGCCGGCGCGGCATTGACCCGTCTCATGGCCCCGGAGACGGCCGAGCTGGTGAGCGCAGAAGCAGCCGGCGCCCTTGCGTAGCGCGACACATCATCATGCGGTCCGGCTCGTCAGCACGGGCCGGGACGAACGGCGGACTGCGCGAGTCCGCCGCGCGATCGCCGGGCCGCCGGCCCGATCACTCCACTGCCGTGCGGTAAAATTCTCGTTCAGGAACTGTGTCAGCACGACCGCGATGGCGGGCGTCGTGTTGACGGCGAGGCGAAAGAACGATCGCCGGTGTCGGACTACCTGGTGCCGTTGCTGCTGAGAACGAAGCCGCCGCCCGCCTGGCTCGGGCTGGTCGTCGCCTTCGCGTGCGTCGCGGCGGAGACCCTCGTGATGTTCCCCCTCCAGGACGGCTCTCCGACCGCCGCCACCGGCGTGGTGTACCTCTGCGGCGTCCTGGTCGTCTCGATGGTGTGGAAGCCGTGGCTCAGCATCCTGACGGCCGTCGCCAGCGCCCTCGCCTTCAACTACGTTCACGTCCAGCCGTACTGGAGGCTGGATTTCACCGCGCGCCGGGACCTGCTGACCGTCGTGGTGTTCATCGCGGCCGGGCTGGCGGTCGGCCACCTGGCGGATCTCGCGCGCGCCCGCGCCGCCGAGGCGGCCGAACGCCGCCAGGAAGCCACCCTCGCCACCGGGCTGGCCAAGCGCATGCTGTGCGCAGCCGATCTGAGTTCGGCGCTCGGCTCGGCGTCGCAGCGGCTCGCGCAAGCGCTCGAACTACGGTCCGCGGTGATCGAGCTCGACGTGGTTCCCGGAGACGGGCAGCGGGCCGCGCTCCCGCTGTGTGACGGTGCGACCCGCCTGGGCACCCTGCTGGTTCCGGCCGACCTCCCCGAGCGGACGCTGGAGCGCCTGCGGCAACGCGTGGTGCCGATGCTGGAGTGGCTGCTGTACGCGGCGCGTGACCACGACACGATCGTCGACTCGCTGAACGCGAGCCGGAAGGTCGCCCTGCTCGTGGACGAACAGGTCGCGTGGCGGCGCGTGGCCATGCTGGTCGCGCGGGGGTCCGCACTCACCGACGTGTTCGACGCGATGACGGAGGAGCTCTGCCGGGCCTTCGGTGACGTCCGCACGGCGCTGATGCGGTACGAGCCGAACCGCACCGCCACCTGCCTCGCCGGCATGAGCGAGCTGGGCGGCCCGACGTCGATCCCGCTCGAAGAAGACGGCATCGTCGGGACGGTGCTGCGCACGCGGCGTCCGGCCCGGATCGACAGCTACGACGGTGCCGCCGGTCCGGCTGCGACGGCCGAACGCGGGCTGGGCATCCGCGCGGCGGTCGGCGTGCCCGTCATGGTCAACGGGTGTATCTGGGGCATGCTCGCTGTCTTGTCCTACACGGCCCAGGCGATACCGCCCGCGGCCGACCGGCGCCTGGCCGACTTCAGCAACCTCATCGCGAGCACGATCGCCAACGCCGAGCATCGCGCGCAGCTCGCCGCATCCCGTGCCCGCATCGTCGCCGCCGCCGACAACACCCGGCGGCAGTTCGAACGGGCCCTGCACGACGGCGCGCTGCAGCGGGTCGTCTCGCTCGGGCTCGAGCTCAGCATGACCGAGGCGGCGATGCCGCCGGAGCTGAACAGGTACAAGGCGCAGCTGTCACACACCGCGCAGGGCCTGAACGGCGTGTTCGAGAGCCTGCAGGAGGTCTCGCGGGGCATCCATCCGGCGATCATGTGCACGGGCGGGCTCGGCGCCTCGATCAAGTCGCTCGCCCGCCGGAGCGCGATCCCGGTGGACCTGAACCTGAACATCGACCGGCGGCTGCCCGACCACACCGAGGTGGCCGTGTACTACATCGTGTCCGAGGCGCTCGCCAACGCCGTCAAGCACGCCAAGGCGACCATGGTGCACGTCAACGCCGAGGCGGAGAACGCGGTGTTCCGGCTCTCGGTGCAGGATGACGGCGTCGGCGGAGCCAGCCTCGGCAAGGGGTCCGGACTGATCGGCCTGCAGGACCGCGTCGAGGCCCTCGGCGGCCACATGGAAGTCGTGAGCCCGGTCAGGCACGGCACAGCGCTCCTGGTCAAGATCCCTCTCGACGAGGTGTCGTAGCCGTTCACCGCCGGCCCGGCGCTCCGCGAGCGCGACCCGCAACGCCCGCTCAGGTCGGCACTGAGCGGACGCCGCGGACCCTGATCACTGCGGGAAGTCGCCGGGGTCGACCGAGTCGGTGTCGGCGTTGCCGCCGACGCTGGCCTTGAGGGTGATCTCCCAGGTGGTGTACTGCCTGCTCGTGGTCTTGAACTCGAAGAGGTCCTCGAACTTCTCGAACTCGCAGGAGCGGGTGAACCCGGCGACGCCCGCGTCCCAGTCGACGCCGGTGGCCATGTACACCTGGTAGTTGCCGTCCTTGACCTTCTTGACCTTGTACGTCTTGCCGGCCGAGACGTAGACCGTCCAGGCCGCGACCTTGCCGCCGTTCGGGACGAGGCTCACGACGACGTCGGTCGTGCTGCCGCTGTTGTTGATCGTGAATTCGCCGGAACCGTTGAGGGTCCCCTTCTTCACCATGGTGCCGTTCCCCAGCGTGCGGGTCTGCTGGGCGACCGGCGCCGGCAGCCACGCACCGAACTTGAAGGCGGTCCCGAAGGCCTTGACCGCGTCCCGGAGGTAGGTCGCCGCCGGCAAGCCGCTCACCTGGGCGACCGCCGCGGAACCGGCGCAGATCTCGCCGTTCTTCGCGTCTCCGGTCAGCGCCACGAAGTCGCTGCCCAACGCGTCGAACGCCCGCTTGAGCTGCTCGTGGCCGGCGGCCGCCTCGTTCGGCGGGGTGACGGACGTGAACCGGGGCGCGCTCGTCTTGACCGCATCGGCCAGGGCCTGCGCGGCCTCGACCGTCGCCGCCTGGTTCTTCGCCGCGGCGACCTTCTGCCACGCCGGGGCCATCACCGCGTCGGCGTCGGTCAGGAGCGTCTGGTACGCGGTGGCGGTCAACGGCTCCGGTGCCTTGCTCGGCGTCGGGCTCGCCGATGCGCCGCCGCCGGCACCCGATGAGGTCCGTTTCTGCTCGGGGTCACCGCCGACGAAGGCCGCGGCCACACCGACACCGCACACGAGCAGGAGCACGGCGGCGACGACGCCGATGATCAGCTTGTTCCTCGACCCCGTGGACGCGCCCCGGTCACCGCTGGGCCACCCCGCGCCCGGGCCGCCGATGACGGGACCGGTGGGCGGCGCGTTCCAGCCGGGTCCACCCTGGGGCGGCATCCCGGACGCGTCCGGCATCCCGTACGCGGGCATGCCGGAGGTCGGCGGTCCGTACGCGGGCATGCCAGAGGTGGGCGCTCCATACGCGGGCATACCGGAAGTGGGTGGACCGTACGCGGGCATACCGGAGGCCGGCGCACCGTACGCGGGCATACCGGAAGTGGGTGCGCCATATGCGGGCATACCGGGGGCGGGCGCCCCATATGCCGGCATACCGGAGGCGGGTGTCGCGGAGGTAGGCATGCCGGACGTGGGAATGCCGGAGGTCGGCATGCCCGACGCGGGAGCGTCAGGTGCGCCCCACGCAGGGAAGTCCGGGTTCGGCCCGGTGGGAGAGGGCGGCGTTGTCACGCGTGCACCGTACCGGTTCAGCTGCATGTGCAGGTGCCCCGACCGGCAGTTGAAGATCACTCTGGCGGACCCCGGCGCCACGACGGCGAGCATCCGATGCGCTGTGGTCGGACTAGACTGATGTCAGTGCAGATCGGTGCGCTGACTCGGCTGGTGCGACCGACACCCCCGCCCCGCGGGCTGGGGATCGCGGTCGCCGCCGCGCTGATCGTGGTCGAAACCCTGCTGGTCTATCCGCTCCGGCTGGCCATGGAGCCGTACTTCCCGGGCATGATCTACATCGTCGGCGTGCTCGTCACCTCGATGATCTGGGGCATGTGGCTCGGGATGATCACCGCCCTGGTGAGCACCCTGGCGTTCATCTACTTCCACGTCCAGCCCTTCGAGAGTTTCGCCGCCTCGGACATGCGGCAGGTCGTCGACCTGGCGGTCCTGCTCATCGTCGCGGTGGCCACGAGCGCGGTGGCGGACCTGTCCCGGGTGCGCGCCATCCAGGCAGAGGAGTCAGATCTCACCGCCGAGCTGGCCAGGCTGCTGCTGTACGCCGACGACCTCCCCGCGGTGCTGCCCGCCGTCGCACAGCGCATCGCGCGATCCCTCCAGCTGCCGGAAGCCGCGATCCACCTCGCGGCCGTCCCCGGCGATGACCGGCACGCGGCGTTTCCCCTGTACATCGACGATGCCCAGCGCGCGACCCTGGTGGTGCCCGCCGAGACGCCCAAGCTGACGATCCAACGGCTGCGGGACAGCATTGTCCCGTCGTTGACACCCCTGCTGCACACCAGCTGGGAACGTGCGGCCGTGCTGAGCTCCCTCGAGACGAGCCGGGAGCAGCTGCGCCGGCTCGCCGCCGAACAGGCCGCGCTGGGGCGGGTGGCGAAGCTCGTGGCCGGCGGCAGTCCTCCGGCCGAGGTCTTCGACGCGATCACCACCGAGCTGCACGGACTGATGAGCGAATACAGCACGTGGCTGTGCCGCTACGAAGCCGACGGCTCGGCCAGCGTCGTCGCGACCAACCTCACCGATGAGCTCACGACCGACGTGCGCTGGCCCATCGATGGCGAGAACGTCCTGGTCAAGGTGCGGGAAACGGGGTGCGCCGCCAGGGTGGACAGCTTCAACGACGCGGCCGGCCCCGTCGCCGCGCACGCCCGTGACCTGGGTATCCATTCCGTGGTCGGGGTGCCGATCGTGGTCGACGGGCGGCTGTGGGGCGTGGCGGGCGTGGCGTGGGTCCGGTCCGAGCCGCTGCCGCCCGGCACCGAGGCACGCGTCGCGGAGTTCACCGACCTCGCCGCCACCGCCATCGCCAACGCCGACGGCAAGGCCGAGCTCTCCGCGTCCCGGGCCAGACTCGTCGCCGCCGCGGACCAGGCCCGCCAGCGCATCGAACGCAACCTGCACGACGGCGCGATGCAGCACTTCCTCGCCGTCGCGATGCAGCTCGGTGCCACGGAGGCCATCCTGCCGCCGGAACTGACGGAGGCCAGGTCGGAACTGGCGCACGCCCGGCGCGGTCTGAACAGCGCCATGGACAACCTGCGCGAGATCTCGCGGGGCATCCATCCGACGTTGCTCGCCTCGGACGGTCTGCCGACCGCGCTCAGGGCACTCGCCCGCAGATCCCCGGTGCCGGTCGACCTCGACGTCCACACCGACCAGCGCATGCCTCCGGTGGTCGAGACGGCCGCGTACTACATCGTTTCCGAAGCGCTGACCAACGCGGTCAAACACGCGCACGCCACGGTCGTGCACGTGCAGGCGACCCGGAACGACCTGCTGCACCTGTCGATCTACGACGACGGCATCGGCGGCGCCGACCCGCACCGCGGCACCGGCCTCACCGGCCTCCAGGACCGGGTCGAGGCGCTCGGCGGGCACCTCACCATCACCAGCCCGGCCGACGGCGGCACCCGGCTGTCGGCCACCATCCCGACCGATTCCTTCCCCATGCATGTCTCCTGAGCCGGCGGACCGCGGCGGGCTGGAGCCGGCCTGGCCCTTCGTCAGGCGGCCGCGATGGAGTAGGCGCCGCTCGCGCAGCCGGTGATGCGCCAGCCGCCCGGCACCCGCTCGGCCGACGCGTCGCGGACGTTCGTGGTGCGCAGGCTCGGCTCGGCCGCGCCGGGGAACCAGACGTCGAACTGGCAGTTCGCCGGGTCGGGCGGGGCGGTCGCGGCGATCCGCAGGTCGGTGCCGCGCGGGCCCGCCGTCAGTGACGCCAGCCGGCCCGGGATGGCCCGGGGGTAGGCGCGCGACAGCGGTTCGGCGAAGGGTGCCGGCGGTGGGGTCGATTCGCCCGTACGGCAGTCGACCGCGACCAGGTTGCCGGAGGTGGCCGCGTCGGCGCCGGTCTCCGGCGAGCCGCAGCCCTGCCGCCAGACCCAGAACGCGCCGCCGATGCCGAGCTTGTCCTGGGCGGCGGCGAACCGCTGTACCTTGGCGCCGTCCGTCGCGGGTTCGCCGAACCAGCCCCATTCGCCGGGCCACAGCGCGGCACCGTAGGCGGCGGCCGCGCGGGCCGACACGGTGAGGTTCCGCTCGATCGACGCGATCGTCAGGCCCAGGCTCTGATCCATGCTGATGGACTCGCTGTACGGGTGCGGGGCGAACACCAGCTGCCGGTCCGCGGTGAACCCAGGTGGCGGGGTCACGTCGAAGCCGAGACCGGACCACAGCACGCTCGGCTGGAAGAAGACGACGTGGGGAAACCCGCCGGCGGCGCCCTCGGCCGCGCGGATCGCGGTGATGGCGGCGTCGTAGAACCGGCCCAGCAGCAGCCCCGAGCTGGTCGGCGGGTTGGGCCCGATGCCCGGCTCGTTGAGCAGGTCGTATCCGGCGACGGCGGGTTCTCCGGCGAAGGCGCCGGCGACGAACGCCCAGGCGCGGACGAGCTCGGTCTGGATGCCGTCGCGGTCGGCGTACAGGTTGCCGTACGCCGTCGCCACCGCGGGCGCGAGGTCCCGGGCCAGGAACTGGCAGTGTGCCGTGCCGTCGGTGATCGTCGCCCAGGCCGGCGCGCCGTCCCAGCCGGTGGTCGGGGTGGTGCCGCCACCGCACCGCTCGGAGGGCCGCGCGAGGGCGTTGCCCCACGCGTCCTGGTGCATGTCCAGCACGGTGTAGATCCCGTGCGCCTTGGCGCCGGCGACCGCCGCCTGGATCTCGCGGAGGTACGACTGGTCGAACCTGCCCCGCTCGGGCTCCAGCCGCGACCACGACATGCCGAGCCGGATCACGTTGACGCCCATCGCCGCCATCTGGGCGAAGTCGTCATCGGTCAGCGGCCGCGTCGCCGGCACCGCCGGATCGCGCAGGTAGTAGTCGATCAACTGGTTCACGTTGACGCCCCGCAGGATCACCTGCCGGCCGGTGACGTCGCCGATCGTGGCCATCCCGCCACGCCGGGGCGCCGGGTGGACCACGAGCCGCTGCATGCCGCCGGTCCCCGCGACCGCGGCGACGGACGGCGGTCCGGGCTGCACCGGTGCGCCGATGGCCGGCGCGAGCGCGAGGATCAGCACCCCGACCGCCACGAGGACCACCAGCCGCGGTCGCGTGCCGCGACGCAGCAGCAGCACGGACGGCCACCGCGAGCCGATCCCGGCCACGACGAGCGCCGCGGCCAGGCCGATGGCCGCGCCGTAGCTGAGCCCCGTCGCGACGCTGATCAGCGCGGTGCTGATCCACCAGCTGTCCGGCCCGGCTCCGGAGAGGTGGTCCGACAGCGGCGCGGTCGCCGCGCCGACGACCCCGAGGCCGAAGCCGGCGACCACGGAGGCCAGCCACACGGTCACGCCGCCGCCGGGCAGCCGGCGTCCAAGGGCCCGCACGACCGCCGCGACGACGGCGAGGAACACGGCCATGCCGAGGAGGAACCCGAGCACGCCGTTGGCGGCGGTCGGAGCGACGAGGAACCCCGCGAACGCGTACCCGACTGGGCCGCCGCGCCACCACTGCGCCGCCGGACCCACCGCGGCGAGCGCGGCCACGGCGAACACCACGAGCACAGGCGCGAGGACCGGCCGCGCCGCCGGGGACTCGTCCCGGGAACGGGCGGCCGGGCCGACTCGGTAGACGAGCGCGGCGCAGGCCGCCACCACCGCGCCGACGACGACGTACTTCAGTGCCGCGAAGCCGCTCGTGCTCACCGCGTACCGCAGCGCCGAACCGACGGAAAGATGCCGCCCCAACACGGGAATCACCGACACGAAGCCGCTCGCGGCGCTCGCCCAGACGCTCGCGCCGACGGTCGCGACCCAGGCGGCGACGAACACCCACCGGGCCGCCAACCGCCCGCCGGCGAGCAGGACCGGGACCGCCGCGCCGGCCAGCAGGACCGGAAGCCCGACCACGAGCGGCGCCCAGCGGTAGGCGCTGCCGGTGCCGGCGAGGGGCAGCCCTCGGCCGCCGACCGGCGCGAGCAGACCCGAGGGATCCGTCGCGGCGCCGACCGCGACGACGGCGACGAGCAGGGCGACAACGGTCGCGGCGGCGCAGGCCTGCGGCGCGGCCCAGATCCGTCGGAGGGTCATGAGGGCGAGTTGGCTGTCATAGTGAACGCGATTCTTACTCGCGTTCGGCGGTTTGTCAGCCCCCTCCGGCCACGTCTGCGGTCGGTGTGGCGGCGGGTGCGGCACCCGCCGCCATCAGCTCACCTTCTGTAGTGCGCGGCGATGCGGGCCAGCTCCGCTCCCCGCCCCTTCATGTACCGCTGCCCGACCCAGGACGTGAAGGCGGCGAGCGCGGCCGGCGACGAGCCCGGCGACCACGCCTCCTCCTTGGTCAGGTCGAAGTAGGTGAGCAGCTTGAGGTCGGGGTACGCGCCGGTGCGCAGCGTCGCGTTCATGTTCCTCAGCCACTGCGCCTTGTCGCCGCCGTCCTCGGTCGACGCGAACTCGGCGATCGTCACCGGCCGGTTCGGCGCGACGGCGCGGGCCTTGGCGTACGCGGCGGCGAACGTCTCGTCGAAGGTGGTCCAGT
Source organism: Dactylosporangium sp. NPDC049742 (assembly GCF_040674675.1). NCBI lineage: Bacteria > Bacillati > Actinomycetota > Actinomycetes > Micromonosporales > Micromonosporaceae > Dactylosporangium > Dactylosporangium sp. NPDC049742. The sequence goes on from NZ_JBFANF010000013.1 coordinate 202,952, forward strand.
GATCGCCGGCCGGGTCCCACGACGGGCCGAATCCCCAGTTGTAGCCGTCGATGCCGACCCAGTCGACGTACGCGTCGCCGGGGTAGGCGGCGGCCGGGTCGTTGTAGGGCGCATCCGGTGACGAGCCGTTGTTGTAGGCCCACACCCACTGCACGTTGCGCGCGCCGGCGGCCACGACGAGGTCGTGCACGTGGCGGTACGCCCGCACGTACTGGGCCGGGTCGGCGTTGTTGTTGGCGATGCCCCACGGATACCAGTTGCCGTTGAACTCGTGGCCCCAGCGGACCAGGATCGGCATGCGCACGGCGGCGAACTCCTTGGCGCGCGCCGTGATGTAGCCGTCCCACGAACCGTCGATGATGTCCTGCAGGTGGATCTGCGCGGGGTCGTTCGGGCCGAGGGCGGTGTCCCAGGGCTCCCAGGTGTAGTGCGGCATGATGCCGTGCCGCCAGAGCGTCCTGGCCTCCGCCACCGGGAAGGGGCGACCGCTCGCCCAGCTGTCGAACCACATCACGCTGGCGGGCGTGACGCCGTACAGGCTTCTGACGTTGGCGGCGATCGTGGTGGGGTCCTCCTCCCGGAACATGCCCAGGTACCGCGTCGGCGCCGCGTCCCGGCCGGCTCCGGCCGCGGCGGTGCCGGCGCCGGACACCACCAACGCGACGGCGGCGGCCGCCGCGCACAGCAGTGTTCGCATCCGCATGTTGCCTCCCAATCGATGTTGAGAGCGCTCTCTCGTCGGGCCGTCGATAGACGCCGACAATTGGTAGCGCTTCCAGTTTCAAGCTAGCGGCGGGCGGTCGTGACGTAAAGAGGCAGGGCTCGATCCTTGACAACAGCGCCGCAGGGTCACACGCTTTCATCGACGTAGCCGGGTCAGATCGACTGGAAGCGCTTCCGGTCTCCCCCAACCTGCCGGCACCGCGTCCGGGATCCCGCCAAATCCCCGTTCGTCGTGCGTGAGCAGCGGCTCCGCACGGCTTGTAGGACTGGAGACCTCACATGTTGCGGACTCGATTGACCGCGTTGGTCCTCGCCACCCTCGGCCTCACGGCCGTGCTGAGCGTGCCCAACGCGGAGGCAGCCATCGGACCCAGCTTCGTGGACAACCTGAACTCGTTCGACACCGGTCGCTGGCACAAGGCCGACGGCTACAGCAACGGCAGCATGTTCAACGCCGGCTGGCGCGCCGACCACGTCTGGTTCAGCGGCGGCGTCATGGGCATCAACCTGGACACCGCGTCCTGCCCGGGCGGCTGCTCCGGCAAGCCCTACGCCTCCGGCGAATACCGCAGCAACGACCTGTTCACGTACGGGCGCTTCGAGGCGCGGCTGAAGGCCGTCAAGAACCCCGGCACGGTGACCTCGTTCTTCACCTACACCGGGCCCAGCGACGGGCAGCCGTGGGACGAGATCGACGTGGAGATCCTCGGCAAGAACACCAACCAGCTGCAGACCAACTACTTCACCGGCGGTGTCGGCGGGCACGAGACCGTCATCAACCTCGGGTTCGACGCCTCGGCCGGCTACCACGACTACGCCTTCGAGTGGTGGAACGGCGGCACCATCAACTGGTTCGTCGACGGCCGGCTCGTCCACCAGGAGAACGGCTCGCGCGGGGCGCTGCCCACCCACCCGCAGCGCATCATGATGAACCTGTGGCCCGGTGTCGGCGTCGACGGCTGGCTGCAGCCGTTCAGGTACCCGGGCAGGACCCTGACCGCCACCTACGACTGGGTGAAGTACACCCGGTACTGAACCGGCGTCAGGCCGACTCGCGCACGACGAGCTTCGCGGGCAGGATCAGCGACGCCGGCTGGGCGCCGTCCAGCAGTTCGACCAGCATCCGGGCCGCCTCGCGGCCCAGCGACTGCACCGGCTGGTGCATGGTGGTGAGCGTCGGGTCGGTGTGCAGCGCGATGGGCATGTCGTCGAAGCCCACCACGGCGACGTCGCCGGGCACCGCGCGGCCGGCGTCGCGCAGCACCCGCAAGGCCCCGGCCGCCATGTTGTCGTTGGCGGCGACCACGGCGTCGAGGTCCGGATGCGCGTGCAGCAGCGCGCGCATCGCCCCGGCGCCGCTCGCCTCCAGGAAGTCGCCGGGAGCGGTCGCGTACGGCTCGAGGCCGGCCAGGAGCAGCGCCTCCGCATAGCCGCGAAGGCGCTCCCGGCCCACGGCGGTGTCCTCCGGACCGGTGATCATCGCGATGCGACGGCGCCCGGCGCGCAGGAGATGCTCGGTCGCGGCCCGCGAACCGCCGGCGTTGTCGACGTCGACGTAGTAGGGCGGCGTCCCGTGTACCGGCAGGCCGATGAACACCGTCGGCAGGCCCGACTTCGTGGCGATGTCGATCATGGGGTCGGCGCCGCGCGTCGCGACCAGCATCACGCCGTCGGCCCCCCGGGTCTGCAGGAAGTTCCGCAGCCGCCGCTGGCCGTGGTCGTTCGTGGCCAGGCTGAGCATGAGGTGCAGGTCGGTCTTCTCCAACGCGGCGGACGCGCCGACGATGACCTGCGCGAAGAACGGGTCACCGAACACCTCGGGCCCGTCGCCGGAGACCGCCAGCACCACCACGCCGGTCTGGCGGGTGGCCAGCGCCCGCGCGCTGCGGTTGGGGGTGAACCCGAGCTCCCGGATCGCCTTCTCGACGGCGTCCCGCTTGGCGCGGCTCACGTTGGGCCCGTTGTTGATCACCCGGGAGGCGACGGTGCGGGACACCCGGGCGCGCTCGGCGACCTCATCGAGGGTCGGCGGTCGAGACGGGACCGGTGACGGCATGCGTGGTCCCTCCGCTCACGGTCCAGCCATGGTAGGTAGCCCCGTACGAACCTGTAAAGTTCCCCGGCCCGCACCCGACGGGCTCCAGCTGTGACGGCAGGCAAGGACGGTTGATCATGGCATTCGCAAGGGCCGCGCGGGGTGGTACAACGTCGCCATGAATGCCACGCGTCCCGGGCCCTGCCCATCCCGCGCGCCGATGATCGGAGGTGCAGTCGCCTTCGTGGTCATTGTCGCGCTCCAGGCTTGGGCGGATGTACCCCGGGACTGGGCCGTCCCGCTCGCCTTGGCGCTCTACGGGGTGGTGGTCACCGTTGCCCTCGTGTTGCTCGTCCGCGCCGCGCGGGCTTCGCGACGTGACGACCCGTCGGCGTGGCTGGTTCTCACGCGCGGCGGCTTCGCGGTGCGGCCGGCGATGCCGCTCGGGCCGGCCGTCGGCATGCTGGCCGTGTGCCTTGCCCTGCTGGCCGGTCCGGCCGTCGGCGAGTGGCGTGCTGTGATCCAGGCGCCGCCGACCGTCGTGGTCGACGCCGCGTTCGCGTTCGTCATGAGCGCACCGGTGCTGCTGGGCGTGGTTGTTGCGGCGTTGATGGTGCCCGTTGCCTGGCGCGGTTACGCGGTCGAGCTGACCCCGGCCGGGATCCGATCGCGCGGCCCCCTGCACCGACGCGTGCTGCCGTGGCAGGCCCTCGCCGCGCAGGCCGGGCATCAGGCCGGGCGCGTCTGGCTCGTCGTGGACCGGCCGGAACTGGTGCTCCAGCGGGGTGTGCCGGTCCTGGACTCGCGGGAACGGCCGACGCTGTCCTCTAGGCGGGCGGCGCCTGCGTTGGCGGAGGCGATCGCCTGGTACCTGGCGCATCCCGGTGAGCGGGCCGGCATCGGCACCCCGGCCGGGTTTGACCGGCTGCGGGCGCGCCTCGAGTCGGCGGCACCGCAACAGCCCGCGCCACCACCTCCCGCCGGGGCGGCGCTGGGGAGGTCCGGCCGCATCAGCGCGATCGTGCGGCTGGTCCATGCCGCGGCCGCGATCGCCGCCGTTACCGCGGCCGCGGATCTGAGCATCGCGATCGTCTTCCGCGACCGCCTCCTCGCAGCCGAGCACGCCATCGCCGCGTCGGATCCGGTGCCGCCGGAGGGTGAGCTGTTGTTCACCACCGACACGGTGGGGTTCGCGACGGGTGCGGCGACGGTCGCGCTGATCGTCACGCTGGTCCTGGCAACGGCCGGGGTCGCGTTGGTCCACAAGGTGCGGGCCGGCTCCGGGCCCGCACAGACCGGGCTGACCATCCTGTCGGGCGTTGTGGCGGTCATGGCGCTGTGTTCCGGCACGATGTCGGTCCTACCCCTGGCGGCGGAACCCGTGGCAGGCACCGGCCTGAACGTCTGGGCGGCGTTCCGGCTGATCGAGAGCCTGTCGCTGACCGGGTTGGCGCTGTTGGTCCTCGTCCTGCTCGTCGGCTCCAAACCCGGTGCCCCCTTACGCCCGGACGCACAGAGCTGGGCATGATCCGAGAGCCTGGCGCCGGGGTACTACTCTCCGCCGCATGTCTGATGATCATGCGTACGGTGTGACGCTCTTCGTCCCGGGTACAGCGGCGACGATGGCGCAGTGGCAGGACTCGCTCGGACGTTCCGGGCTGACGCTGGACGGCCAGTCGCTCACATCGCAGCGCCTCGGCTTCCGCGCGCCGGTGGACTGGGTGGAGAACGACGGCTCGTTCGGCCAGGCGTTCGGCTACGGCACGATGTCGGCGCAGGAGCAGTCCGCCATCGCCGCGGCCGGCAGCGCTCTGGTCCTGGATCTGCCGGTGTACCTCGGTGCGGCGGCGGACGAGGTCGCGACGCTGATCGCCGCGCTGGGCGACGCCGGAGCGCTGGGCGTGCGGCTGGAGCAGTCGAAGCTGGGCTGGTCCGTCCCGCACTGGCTGGAGAGTCTCGAGGGCGGCGACCCGTGGCTGCTCTACCGGTGCGCCGTCGTGGTGCTGCAGGACGGCGGTGTGTCGCGAACCTGCGGCATGCACGCGTTCGGGCTGCCGGACGCGCAGGTCGAGGCCCCACCGGCCGAGGCCAACCGGCTCCTCGGCGAGTTCAACGTGTACCAACTGGCGGAAGACCCCGTGCTGGTCAGCGGCGACACCTTCAGGCCCGACCTGGACACCGCTCGCCGCCGCCTCGAGCGCTGGCCCGACGACGGGTATCCGCAGGGCCACCCCTGCAACAACCCCTTCGGCACCTGGCGTCTGGGCTCCGAGGGAGGCGTGGCGGATCCCCGGCGCGAGCTTCGACCCGTATTCATTCCCGCGCTGGCGGCCCTCCTCCACGCCGCCGAGGCGGAGGCCGGCCGGCACCTCAGCCGCGAAGAGGTGGAGCGCGTCACCGGCGAAGGCGTCTGCATGATGATGACCCACGCCGACGCGCAGCAGCTCGACCGCAGCCGCGGCTACGCGGACCTCGAGCCCGACCTCGCCTGGCAGCAGTGGCAGGTCCTGCGCGAGTCCCGAGCCTGACATCGCGGGCGACCTCGGTGGTCAGGTCGGTGCGGACTGGAGGGTTTCCACGACCGGGTGGCGGGTGGCGACGACCGCGGGGACGGCGGTGAGCGCGGCGACGGCGAGCAGGACGCCGAGTGCGGTGGCGAGCAGCCACGGACCGGGTGGGTACTGGACCTCGCCGGTGCTGACGGACGCGACGAGCCCGATGCCGGCCGGGATCCCCGCGGCGACGCCGGGTATGGCGGGAAGCAGCTGCGCTGCCGCCAGGCCCGCGCCGGCCTGCGCGGGCGTGGCACCGAGCGCCCGCGCGACGGCCAGCGGCTGCCGGGCGTCGAGGACCGCGGTCCAGGCGCTCACGACGGCGTTGATGAGCGCGAGCACGCACAGCACGACGGTGAGCAGGAGCGTGGCCTGCTCGCCGCGTTGCCACCGGGGGTCGGCGAGCTCCGTGTAGCCGAGGTCGAAGTGCACCACCCGGGTGTTGACCATGAGGATGGCGACGAGCGCGGTCGTGGTGATCAGGGTGTTCACGGTGACCAGCCGGGCGCGGCCCGGCCGGCGCGCGTTGATGCGCACCCCGATCAGCAGGGCGGTGGGCAGCCGCCGCGACAGCCGGATGCGCCACCGCCGGCGCCGCGGTGGCGCCGCGCCGTCGGCCAGCGCGTGGACGGTGCTGGTGGTGGCGGCGCGTATCACCGGTACCAGGGTCGCCGCCACGGCGATCGTGAGGGCGAGGGCCGTGACGGCGACCGCCGTACGCAGCGCCGGTGGCTGGGCGTTGACGGAGCCGATGAGCCCGGCGCTGGGGCGGATCAGCACGGGCGCGGCGAACCAGCCCGCGGCCAGGCCCGTGGCGGCGGCGGCGAGCCCGATCACGAGGTACTCGGCGAGGTGGACGGCGGCGATCATGGCCGGTCCGGCGCCGGCGGCCTTGAGCAGCCCGACCCGGCGGCGCCGGGTGATGATCCGGCCCGCGACGATGCCGGCGACCCCGGCCAGCGCCAGGCCGCTGAGCAGCCAGCTGCCGACGAGCAGCGTGATCTGCGCGTCGCTGTACAGCCGGCCGTTGAGGTGGCCGATCTCCTGCCAGGTGGTGAGCTGGTCGCCGACGGCGTACGTGGTGCTGGCCGCCGGGTCGGTGAGCTTGAGGTTGAGGGTGTACGACAGCGGCTGACCGCCCGCGAGTTTGGCGATGTCGCTGCCGTCGACCCAGACGAGGCCACCGCGCTCGACCAGGATGCTGCCGGGGTAGTGCCATCCGGCGTACGGGTAGGTCGCCCTGGCGGCGGTGACCGCGGTCCCGGTCACGCGCAGCGGATGGCCGCCGATGTCGACCGTGTCGCCGGTGCGGATGCCGAGGGCGTCGGCGAAGGCGCGCTCGACGACCACGCCGCCGGGGCGTACCCAGGTGCCGCCGGTCACGGCGGGCCGGTCGATCGGTGCGGGTGCGGTGTCGCGGCCCTGGACGACGGCGTGCGCGGACGTGCCGCCGGCCGTCATCGTCAGGTACGCGATCGGGAAGGGGCCGCTGTGACCGGTGACGCCGGCCGCGGTGGTCAGCGGTGCGAGCTCGTCCAGCGCGGCCTGGCCGGTGGCCCGGGGTGTCACGATCACGTCCGGGCCGGCGGTGGCGGTCCGGGTCTGCTGGAACGGCCGTTCGGCGAGCTCGTTGAGGGTGAGGCCGAGGGTCAGCGTGGCGGTGGCGGCGGTGATGGCGACCAGCAGCAGGACGGTCTCGGCCCGGCGGCGGCGCAGGTCCCGCACCAGCAGCCGGCAGACCAGCAGGAGGCGCCCGGACACCTCAGCGCCGCCCGTCGTGGACGGTGCCGGTGACGGTGAGCCGGTTGTCGTCGGCGAACGCCCCGTCGCGCATGGAGATCACCCGGTCGGCGACCGCCGCGATGCGGGCGTCGTGGGTGACCACCACGACGGTCTGCCCCGCGGTGCGCAGCTCCTCGAACAGCCGCAGCACGTCCAGGGTGGCGGCGCTGTCCAGGTTGCCGGTGGGTTCGTCGGCCAGGACGACCAGCGGCTCGTTGCTCAGCGCGCGGGCGATGGCGACCCGCTGGCGCTGGCCACCGGACAGCGCCGAGGGCAGGTGACCGGCGCGGTCGGCGAGCCCGACCCGGTCGAGCAGGTGCAGGGCACGCCGGCGCGCCTCGCGGGGCCGCTGGCCGGCCAGCAGCGCGGCCAGCTCGACGTTCTCCACGGCGGTGAGCTCATCCATCAGGTGGAACGCCTGGAAGACGAACCCGACGCTGTCCCGCCGCAGCCGGGCCAGGGCCCGTTCGCTCATCGTGTCGATCCGGTGGCCGGCCAGCCACACCTGCCCGCCGGTGGGGCGTTGCAGCCCGCCGAGCAGGTGCAGCAGGGTGGACTTGCCGCAGCCGCTGGGGCCCATGATGGCCAGTGCCTGCCCGGCGGGCACGTCCAGGTCGACCTCGTCGACCGCGCGGACCAGCCCGCCGTCCTCGCCGTACCGCCTGGTCAGCCCGCGCGCCCGCAGCACCGTCGATCCGGTCACGCCCCCGCCTTCCGTCCGGTCCGGTCACGCGCGGTCCAGATGCGCTCGCACGCCTCCAGCCACTCCAGGTCGGCCCGCAGCCGCAGCACGACACCCTCCAGCAGCAGCCCGGCGACCGGGTCCACCGACCGGTCCAGCGCGGCCCGCTGCGCGTCGCGGAGCCGGCGCAGCACCTCGCGCCGCTGGGCGTCGACCAGGGCCACGGGATCGGCCAGCCGGGCGGCCGCGGCGGCCACCAGCTTGAGATGGAACTCCGTGAGATCGGGCCTCGGCCAGCTCACCTCGGTCAGCCACGCGCCGACCCGCTGCTGCCCTGCCGGGGTCAGCGCGTGGACCCGGCGGTCGGGCCGGTCCGGCAGGCCCTCGGCCCGCTCCGAGGTCACCAGTCCGGCCTTCGTCAGCCGGGTCAGCGTCACGTAGATCTGCCCGGCGTTCATCGCCTCGCCCAGCGGGCCGAGCGCGTCCCGCATCCGGCTGCGCAGCTCGTAGCCGTGCGCCGGCTCCTTCGCCAGCATGGCCAGCACCACGTCCTGCACCCAGCCGCCCCTCAGGTAGATCGCCAATAGATAACCGCTATCTATGGCGCTGTCAACCTCGGCAGGCGGCGAGGTTCCCCCATACCTTCGCAGCCGATATATTGAACCGCGTGGAAACCCCACTGCGTGAACCGACATTCCTGATCCTCACCGCCCTCGCCGGCGAGCCGATGCACGGCTACGGCCTGATCGCCGAGGTGGCCCGGCTGTCCGACGGCCGCATCTCGCTGCGCCCCGGCACGCTGTACGGCGCGCTGGACCGGCTGGTCGACGCGGGCCTCGTAGGCGTCGACCATGAGGAGATCGTCGACGGCCGGCTACGCCGCTACTACCGGCTCACCGAGCCGGGCGGCGACCTGCTGGCCGCGGAGACCGAACGCATGCGCCGCAACGTCAAGGCGGCAACCACCCGGCTGCGCGCCCTCAAGGCCGCGCCCCGTCTGAGTCGAGGACTCGCATGAGCCCGCCGGAAAGCCGTCCGGACCGCCCTGCGGTGACCGATCTCGAACGGCGCTATGCACGCTGGACGGCGCTGTTCTATCCGGCCGACTACCGGCGGGAGCGCGGCTCTGAGCTGGTGGACACCTACCTGTCCCTGGCCGAGCCCGGCCGCAGGAGGCCGTCGCCGGCCGACATCGCCGATCTCGCGGCCGGTGGGCTGCGCCGGCACCTCCGGACCGCACCCGGCGTCACTGCCGGCTTCCGGCTCGCCGGCCTGCTCGCCCTGACGACGGCCGCCGCGTTCGCGAGTGCGTGGGCGGTGCTCGAGGTGATGGCACCCATCAAGTTCTGGTCTCGGTACACCGGGCCTGTCATGTCCCTCGGGATGGCGGCGTGGGCGGTCTGGCTGCTGGCCGCTGTCGTGCACCTTGTCGCTCCCGGCCGGTGGTACCGCCGCGCGGCGGTCATCGCCGTGCTGGTCACCGCGGCTGTCGTGCCGGCCGGGATGCTGACCGGACTGTTCCGCCCGCCGCTGATCGTGCTGGTGCCTCAGCTCGTCCTCGGCATCGTCGCGCTCGGCGCCGACGCAGGGCGCCGCTGGTGGGTCCGGCTGGCGCCGCTCGCCGCCGCGGCATCGGCCGTACCGGTCACCCTGGTCACCGAGGCACGCCTGGACTTCTACGGCGGCTACTACCTGCCCGCCGTGGAAGCGTTGCCGGCCGCCGGGGTGACGCTGCTCATCGGTGCGACACTGCTCGCGCTCGGCTTTGCCGCCCGGCACGACCTCCGCGGCGCCTGGGCGCTGCTGTTCCTGCTCACGCCGATCGGCATGCTCGCGCTGAACCCGATCGGCGCGATGCTGGATGACTCCGGCCCCGGACGGCCCCAAGTCCCGGTGTGGTCGTCCATGGCCACCGCCGCGGTACTGGTCGCCGTGGTGGGACCAGTACTGCTGACCTTGGCCCTCGCCGCTCAAGGCCGGCGCTCGACAGGTGACCGGCCGCTGCCGGCCCACTGCCCAACTTGCGGCGCCCCGTCAAACTCCGCGTAGTGCGCCACCGCCGGTCGGATGCACACAGATGGAAAGGACGCACGGCGTGGAGGAATGGGAGTTCGACGACGACGTCATGGAGCGGTTGACGGCGTCCGACGGGTTGACCGTCGAAGCACCCACGTTTCGGCCGGAGCTGGCAACGGCGGTGGTGACGGCACTGCGCGCCGACTACGACATCGACGTCGTGGTGGGCTGCCTGTCGCTGGGAACGCTGCCGACCCTGCTCGAGACCGCAACGGCCGAGCCCGACGAGGAAGCCCGTGAACTGCTCGACGAGGTCATCGAGCAGCTGCTGTCGGCCCAGCCCGGCGAGGGCGGTGCCGCGGTCCGGCAATGGGCGGCGGCCGGCGATCCGCGGGTGCGCGCCGCCGGGCACCTCGGCCTCGGCCGCTTCCGCGCCGCCGGCGGCGACTCCTGGCTCGTCGGCCGCTGGCGCGACGAGGACGAGGCGCTCGTTGAGCACGGGCTCGCCGACCCCGATCCGGCCGTCCGGGCGGCCGCCCGCACCGCATACCTGGCCGCCGACGAGTGAGCGGGCCTTGGGCCAGCACCTTTACGCGGGATGTCCGCGTACCTGACCTCGGTGGTGCGTCTATCCGGCGGTGGCCTCGCGCTGGATCTGCTCGAACTGGGCGGCCATCGCGGCGGCCAAGGCCTGTGCGGCGGACAACGGGCGAACCATGACCGTCAACTCGTCGATCAGGCCGCGCTCGTCCAGGTGCAGGAAGTCGCAGCCCTCGACGGCGACGTCGCCGATCCGCGCCGCGAACACCAGCGCGTGGTCGCGACCGCCCTCGTCGCCGAACTCACGGAGGTACCGGAAGTCCTCGAAGACCCGCAGTACGCCGCGCAGGATCGCAGCGGTGATGGCCTTACCCGGGTAGGGTTTGAACGCCACGGGACTGCGAAACACCACATCGTCGGCCAGGGTCGCCGCGATGGCATCGGGGTCACGGGCCTCAACCGCAGCACGAAAGTCGATCACCGCGCCAGCATACGGTCCGGTCCTGTCCTTGCTCGAGCGCTTCGGGAGGAGCTGGGCATCGACGTCGCGGTGCCGGCGGGTCCGCCAGTCGTGAGCCGCGGCTCGGTGTGTCGTTCGGCGTGCCTCCGGGAAACGGAAGCAGGCCCGTGACGTGATCACCGCGTTGCAGCGGAAGCTGCTGCCGGCCGACACCCCCGCGTGACCCGCACCGCACGTCCCACAGCGCCGCGAAGTCTGGGTGCACAACGCGAGGCCGCGGTCCGTCCCCGCCGAGCAACGACTGGCCCGCGGCGGCGCCCGTCTCCCCCACCGTCAACGCGCCCGCGCCGCAGCCGCGCCGCCCGGCCGAGTCGGCCACCGCGGGCGGAAGCCCCCTCCTGCGCGCCTTCCTGTCCTTCATAGTGGGCATCGGGGTGTCGATCCTGGGCACGTATGGCGGTGGTTCAGCCGGTGTCGGCCGCGCCTGCGTGGGTGAGGTCCTCGGGCACGACGATCCGCTCGTACATCTCGTCGCTGACGCCGCGACGCAGTGCTGCCTCCTTGAGGGACAGGTTGTCGTCGATGGCGAGGTGTGCGATCTCGGACGCCTTGTCGTAGCCGATGACCGGTGACAGGGCGGTGACCATCATGACCGAGCGGTCCACGTTCTGCCGGAGCTGGTCGCGGTCGAGGCGGACGCCTTCGACGAGGAACTCGCGGAAGTGCTCGGCGGCGTCGGCGAGGATGCGGATCGAGTGCAGGACGTTGCTGATGACGACGGGACGGAAGGCGTTGAGCTCGAAGTTGCCCTCGTTGCCGCCGATGGCCACGGCGGTGTCCGACCCGAGCACCTGGACGCACACCATGAGCATCGCTTCGGCCTGGGTCGGGTTGACCTTGCCGGGCATGATCGAGGAGCCGGGCTCGTTGGCCGGCAGGAGCAGCTCGTGCAGGCCGGTGCGCGGTCCGGAGCCGAGCCAGCGGACGTCGTTGGCGAACTTGAACAGCGCCGTGGCGATCCCACGCAGCGCGGCCGACGTGCGCACGAGCGCGTCCAGGGAAGCCTGGGCGGCGAACTTGTTGGGCGCGGTGACGAACGGCCGGCCGGTCAGCTCCGCGATCACCGCGGCGGTGTCCTCGTCGAAGCCGGCCGGGGCGTTGAGGCCGGTGCCGACGGCGGTGCCGCCCATCGCCAGCCGGTACAGGCCGCGCCTGGTCGTGGCGAGGTGTTCGACGGCGTCCTCGAGCTGGGCGGCGTAGCCGGACCACTCCTGGCCGACGGTGAGCGGGGTGGCGTCCTCCAGGTGTGTCCGGCCGATCTTCACGACGTCGGCCCATTCGCGGCTCTTGACCACGGTGGCGTCGTGCAGCCTGGCGAGCGCCGGCAGCAGGTGCTCCTCGATCGCGACGACCGCGGCGATGTGCATGGCGGTGGGGAAGGTGTCGTTGGAGGACTGGCCCATGTTGACGTCGTCGTTCGGGTGTACCGGCGTCTTGCTGCCCAGTTGCCCGCCGACGAGCTGGATCGCGCGGTTGGAGATCACCTCGTTGACGTTCATGTTGGACTGGGTGCCGGAGCCGGTCTGCCAGACGTACAGCGGGAACTCGCTGTCGAGCGCGCCGGTGATCACCTCGTCGGCCACCCGTGCGATCAGGTCGGCCTTCCACTGCGGCATCCGCCCGGCGCGGGCGTTGACGATCGCCGCGGCCTTCTTGACGTAGCCGTAGGCGTGGTAGACCGCCTTGGGCATGCGGTCGTCGCCGATGTCGAAGTGGACCAGGGAGCGCTGGGTCTGCGCCCCCCAGTAGTGGTCGGCCGGGACGGCGACCGGGCCGAGCGAGTCGGTTTCGGTGCGGGTGCCGGTGGCGTCGATGCCGATCGGCACGTCGTGCACCTCGGGCACGCCGCCGCCGGTCGGCTTGGGTTCGGCCATCTCGTCACCCGGCCTTGACCGGACGGTACTCCGGCTGCCACATCGCGTCCCGTACCTGCCGTGCCGGGTCGGTGAGCTCGGCACGGGCCAGACCCTCGTCGGCGGCCCGCTGCGCCACGGCGGCCGCGACGGTGGCCGACACCTCCCGCAGGTTCTCCACGTGCGGCAGCAGCGACGCGCCGGGTGTGCTCACGTCCACCAGGCCGGCGACGGCTTCGGCGGCGGCCGCGAACATCCCGTCGCTGATCCGCTTGGCCCTGGCGACGATGGCGCCGAGGCCGAGCCCGGGGTACAGCAGGGCGTTGTTCGCCTGCCCGATGCCGTACGTGACGCCCTGGTAGGTGACCGGCGGGACCGGGATGCCGGTGGCGATGAGCCCGCGGCCTTCGGTCCACGCGATGAGCTGGTCGGGCATCGCCTCGATGCGTTCCGTCGGGTTGGACAGCGGGAAGATGACGGGCCGGTCCACGTGCCCGGCCATCTCCTTGACGATGGCCTCGGTGAACGCGCCGTGCACGGTCGAGGTGCCGACCAGCATGGTCGGCCTGCCGTTCGCGACGGTCTCCCGCAGGCCGATGCGGCCGCCCCGTCGCCAGGCGGCGACCTCGCCGGCCGGCCGGGCGTACGGGGTCTGGTAGTCGCGCAGGTCGGTCATGTCGTCGGTCAGCAGCCCCTGCTTGTCGACACACCAGATCTGCCGGATCGCGGTGTCCCGGTCCGCGCCGTCGCGGATCATCGCGTCGCGGAGCTGGTCGGCGATGCCGACCCCGGCGGTGCCGGAGCCGAAGATGACGATCCGCTGGTCCCGCATCCGGGTGCCGGCCACCCGCACGGCGCTCAGCGCCGCGGCGAGCACGATCGCGCCGGTGCCCTGCATGTCGTCGTTGAACGTGCACACCCGGTCGCGGTAGCGCTCCAGGATCCGCCGGCCGTTGCTCGGCCCGAAGTCCTCCCAGTGCAGCAGCGCGTTCGGGAACAGCTTGGTCGCCGCCCGCACGTAGGCGTCGATGAACTCGTCGTAGCGCTGCCCGCGCTCCCGGGCGTGCCGGTTGCCGAGGTAGTCCGGATCGTTGAGCAGCTCCTCGTTGTCGGTGCCGACGTCGAGCGCGACCGGGATCACCCGGCCCGGGTCGATGCCGGCGGCGGCGGTGTACACGGCCAGCTTGCCGACCGCGATGTCGATGCCGCCGGAGCCCCAGTCGCCGATCCCCAGGATCTCCTCGGCGTCGGAGGCGACGATCAGGTCCACGTCGTCCGCGCCCAGCCCGGCGTCGGCCAGCGCCTTCTCCACCCGGTCGGGTTCGTCGACCGACAGGTACACCCCACGCGGTCGGCGGTACTCGTGGCTGTACCGCTTGATCGCCTGACCCACGGTCGGGTCGTAGACGACCGGCAGCATCTCGCGCAGGTGCTCGGCCAGCAGCCGGTAGAACAGCACCTCGTCGTTGTCCTGCAACATGGCCAGGAAGATGTTCTTGTGCAGGTCGGAAGGCTGGCGGTGGTACTGCTCGTACACCCGCCGCACCTGGTCGTCCAGGGACAGGACCGCCGGCGGTAGCAGCCCCTCCAGCCCCAGCGCGGTGCGCTCCTCGTGGGTGAAGGCCGTGCCCTTGTTCAGCAAGGGTGTGCCGAGCACCTCCGCGCCACGGGCCGTGGTGACGTATGTGCCGTTCTCCGACCGGAACTTCCGCTTCGCGGCCACCCGCGTGCCTGCGGTCATCGAAACGCCTCCGAGTCTTCTCAGTCACGTTCACAACCGCCGGTCCCACTACCCGCTGTCGGCCGACTACACCTCCGGCCGGGGCGTCACGGCGGGCTGGTCGCGGCGAGGATGGTGTGGCTGTCGCGGAGCAGGGCGAGGTCGAGGGCGACCTGCATGGAGGACCAGCCGTTGAGCGCGGCGCTGTGCCGGAACCGCTCCCGCAGTTCGGCGGCGAGGAGATCGCGCATCGGCCGGGCCGCCGGCCCGATCGTGGCGAGGTGGGCGGCGATCTTCGAGCGGAGTCCCGGCCTGGCGGTCCAGAGCCGGGTGAGGGCCGGCAGCGGGGTCTCGGCGTCGCCGGCGACCCGCCAGAGGGCCTGGGCCGCGGCGACGTGGATGTCGTCGTCGTCGATGTCGATGAGGGCGCGCAGGGATGCTTCGAGGGCGGCCCCGGCCGGGCCGAGCCGGCCGGCCGCTTCGGCGGCGAAATACGAGGCGTCCCACGGGTCGTCGAGGTGGCGGGCGAGCAGCTCGACCGACTGCGTCGCCTCGCCCGTGACCTGCCACAGTGCGACGGCCGCGACGATCCCGCCGTCGCGGTCGAGCGTGGCCCGCAGTGCCGGGACGGCCGCCGCCGCGTCCGGGCCGATGCTGCCGAGCGCGGTGGCGGTCATCAGGTCGATCGGTCCGGCGAGCAGCTCGGGCACGGCCTCGGCGGCCGCCGGGCCGAGCGCCGCGGCGACCTGGGTCAGGACCCTGCGGTGTCCGGCCGCGGCATCGCCGGTCGACCCGGCGCAGCGGCGGCAGACGGTGGGCAGGAGGTCGGGCGCCGTCGTCGCGTACCGGGCCGCGAGCGGGGCGGCGTTGCCCGGCGGGACGTCGCAGTCGACGATCGCCCGGACGGCGGACAGCGCCCGGTCGTCGTCGAGCGCGGCCAGCGCCCAAACGGTCGGGCCGACGGTCGGCTCCCACCCCGGCCAGGTGACGACCCAGGGCGGGGGCCCGTCGCCGTACCGGGACTCGGGGGCGGCGGATGCGACGGCGGCGGCCAGCGCGTCGGCGGCGGGTGCGGCGAGCGCGGCGAGGTGTTGCAGGACGAGTGCGGCCCGGCCGGCCAGGCGACCGTCGGCGAGCTGGGCGCCGACGAGCGTGACGAGGTCGGTGTAGTCGCCGCGCCAGTACCCGATGAGGCCCAGGGCCGGGCGCAGCGCGGCGGATCGCGCCGCCGGCGGGCCGGCCGACAGCAGGCCGGTGAGCAGCGCGACACGGTCCTCGATCCGCTCGGCGAGGGCCAGGCTGAGGTCTTCCACGAGCGCGTCCCGGCTGCCGGCCGGCCGCAAGCCGCTGATGTGCGTCGGCGTCACCACCGAAGAGAGGTCCTGCCAGCGCGACACGTCCAGGGCCGGCAGCGTCTCCGCCACCGCCCGCAGGTCCGCCCGGAGCAGTTCGGCCACGACCGGGATCAGGTCGCTGGCGAGCGCTTCCGGGGCCGTGTCGACGAGGTCGGCGGCCGCGGCGAGCCTGCACCGCACGTCCGCGGCGGACCAGTCTGTGAACCAGTTCGTGAACCAGGTGCCGACCGCGGCCGGGTCGACGCCGGAGACCAGGCCCACGGCGGCGAGCCGGCCAAGGCCCGCGACCGCC